>NZ_JBDSQY010000040.1:0-40635 GCF_039929585.1 Capsulimonas sp. | reverse complement strand
GCTGGCGACTGAAGTCGCGCCTGCAAGAGCGCAGAAGTCCACCTGCGTGGACTGCATAATTGGGTGCGATATCGTCTAACGTAAGGCATCAATAAGGCGTTGCCGTCAACGATTGTGTAACCCACGTAGGTGGGTTTCTGCGCTCTTGCAGGCGCGGTTTCAACCGCCGGCTTCTTTTGGCTGGATCGTGCAAACCACATTATTAATTTGTCAAAATGCTTTAATCGCCGGGCGCCCATTCACTCATTATCAAAACCCGATCCCATGTCGATAAGAGCAATGTATGAAACTTCAACCATTGCTCAAGACCTGGAAGGGCGACAAGCGGTTTACGCAAATCTCCAAGGAAGCGGCGGCGCTGAAGAAGGCGGGACGGGGCGCGGACGATATTGCGTCCGCGCTCGAACTCGCCTTCGGCAAGCCCGAAACGCTGCTGGCGATGCGCGAGACGACCGCGCCCTATCGTGTATACGGCGAGATCGGCTCGGATATTGACTCCGTGGCGCTCGCTCAGCTTCGTCTCGCATTGCAATTGCCCATCGCCGCGCAGGGCGCGCTGATGCCGGACGCACATGTCGGATACGCCCTGCCAATCGGCGGCGTGTTCGCGGCGCACAACGCTATCTCGCCGGCCATGGTCGGCGTAGACATCGGCTGCCGTATGCACCTGACGCTCTTCGATCTCTCGCCAGAACAGCTTTTGCAAAGCCGCGAGAAACTTTTCGAAGACTTGAAAGCCGTCACCATCTTTGGGACTGGCGGCAAGCGCCCCCACCCCGCCGACCATGCGATCTTGGATGACGACGCCTGGGACCTCACGCGCCAATTACGCGGTTTGCAAGACCGCGCCGCCGGACAGCTCGGCACCAGCGGCAGCGGCAATCACTTCGCGGAACTAGTCATCGGCGAGCGTTTAGTTCCAGACGGCCTAACCGGCGTCAAACAAAGTTTCTGCGGCCTGCTCACGCACAGCGGTTCGCGCGGCGTCGGCTACGCCATCGCCAGCCACTACATGCGCCTCGCGGCTCTCGAAACCCGGCGTAAGGCCCGCGCCCCGAAGTTCTACGAATGGCTGGATATGGACTCGGACGCCGGGCGTGAATACTGGACCGCCATGCACCTCGCCGGCGACTTCGCCCAAGCGTGCCACGAAGTCATTCATGCCGACTTCCTCCAGCGCACCAAGCTTGCAGCCGCCGCGACAATCCAAAATCATCACAACTTCGCCTGGCGCAAAGGCGATCTCATCATCCATCGCAAGGGCGCGACGCCCGCCGAAACAGGCGTCCTCGGCGTCATCCCCGGCAGCATGGGCACGGCATCATATATTGTCGAAGGATTAGGCGCCCCCGAAGCGCTCGAAAGCGCCTCTCACGGCGCCGGCCGCGTCGGCAGCCGCACAGCGGCCCGCGATCGTTTCAGCGCCGCCGAGGCGCGGCGCATGCTGGAGCGTGAGAATATTTGGATCGAAGGCTTGAGCGTGGAGGAAGGCCCGCAGGCGTACAAAGATATCGAGCATGTGATGCGGATTCAGGTGGATGCGGGACTGGTGCGGCCGCTGGCGCGGATGATGCCGGCGGCGGTGATTATGGCGGGGGAGGAGTGACCTATTCCCCCGGCGCTTTAGCGCGCTTCCCCCTTTTCCCAGTGAAGGGCTAAAGCCCGAGAAAAGGGGCGTTCGTAACTGCGGTCCAGGCGAGTGTTCCAGGTTGTGTGAAGAGTATTCGGAACAGGGAAAAGTCTTCGTAGTCCACGACAAGACTCGCCTGGATTGTAATTATCAGCACCCCTTTTCCCGCCCGAAGGGCCTTGCTGGGAAAAGGGGGAAACGCGCTAAAGCGCGGGGGAATAGGCCCTATGCCGCCTTCTTCTTCCGCCGCTCCTCCGCATTGCGCCGCCGCGCTTCGATATCGCTCTCCTCTACTTTTTTCTCGAAGCTGCGATACCCCGCCAGATGAAACCCATGCTTCTTCGCGAGCGTGGTGATCTCATGGACCTGGGCGACCGAGACATCCTTGCCGAGGGTGAAGGATTCATAGCGGCCGTCCAGCGCCAGCATCATGGTTTCGGACATGCAGGCGTAGGCGGTCTTGGGCGGGAAGCCGAAGTTGAAGTGGAAGTCGAGATCGGCGCCGGGGACGGCGACGACGCCGCCTTCGAGGACGAGGACATCATCGCGCTCGCGGTTGACGCGAACGGAGACGTCGCGCGGACGGGCGACATCGCAGACGACGCAGCCGGGGACAAGGTCTTCGGGCTGGATCACGGCGTCCACGGCGCTGGTGACGGTGACCACGACCTGGGCGTCGCGCAGCCCCGTATGGACATCGTTGTGCAGGGTGACGCAGGCGCCGTTGAGCTCAGCGGCGACCACGCCGAGGCGATCTAAGTCGCGGCCGATCAGGGCGATCTCGGCGGCTCGGGGAGCGAGAAGATGCGCGCAGGTGCGGCCAATGGAGCCACTGGCGCCGACAATCGCGACTTTGGCGTTCTCCAGAGAAATGCCCATGCGTTTCGCGCCGTCAATGGTTCCTTCGACGGCGGTCGCGACGGTGTAGGAGTTACCCGTGGTGACGGCGATGTCGAGCTGCTTGGCGACCGTGATGCCGCCATCCCCCACCACCGAGGTGAACGCGCCCAGGCCGATGATCTTCGCGCCGAGCGATTCAGCGAGCTTGCCGCACTGCACCAGACGCTTGATCACGAACTCCGTGGGCAGGGTCATCAATTGGCGCGGCGTAAGCGGACAGGCGATGAACCAGCCTTCAGCCTCGGCGCCCGTGATGGACTTCAGGCCGGTGATGTGCGAGGCGACGATCGGCTCTTTGTGCTTGATCGCCCATTCCACCGCCGATTCCGGCAAGTACTTGGCGACGCTGTAGACGCCGCCCTTACGCGCGACATCGCGCTTGGCGTCGATCGGGTGAATAATAAACGCGAATTTTTCCAAAAAAATTGCCCTTTGGGTCGCTTTCTACGCGATGTGAATTTCGAAATCTTAAGAGTTCAGAGTCTGGATGCGCGGCTTCCAGTTGAGTTTCGCCATCAGGTCCATGTAGTCCTTCGGCGTCAGTTCCTCAGGCTTGCGGCCGGACAGCGTGACCAGCACGCCCTCCATAACGTTGGTCCCAAACGAGCGACCTTCGAACTGAGGCGTCGTCGTGATTAAGGTTTTGACGCCTCGCTTGGTCAGCTCCAGCACATCTTCCGCCGTAGTCGTGTTAGTCAGGATGGTTTTCCCAGCTAAATTTTCGGGCATATAACGCCGTATATAGGGAAAGTCGCCGGCGATTACATCGGCTTCGTCGTAGAAGCTCGTCCATTTCGGCGTAATTGTGTTCTGTTTTTCACCAGTCGGGTACAGCCATTGGAACGGCAGTTGAACGATCAACGGCAGAAGCACTCGTGCAGCCTGGTTGACGGCGGTCATGGAACGCAGCGCGATGGGAACGCCAACGGCGAACATCAGATCCCCGTAAACCACGGAGGCGCCGGTCGCATCGAGAGCCTCAGCCATGCCGAACCGGTCCACGGCGCAAACGAGCAGTACTTTGGAGTGCGCGAGATCGATGATCCCCTCACGCTGTAAGTATTGAACCGTTTCTCGTTCTAATGTGTTCTTGAGGCCGCTGCCGTCCACGACGGGTGTTTTGACTGCGGCCGCCGCGAGGCGTTCGATCTGACGAAAGGTGTAGCGCTTGCCCGCCGCATAGATATACATATCCGTGCCGCCCAGACCGAAGGCATCCACTTTCCCATCGAGCTCTATCAGTTTCTTCTGAAACAGTTTCAAATCTCCGTCGGTTCCGACCCGCTCGATTTGAAACTTTTCACCTAAGAAGTCTGCTTCGACGGATTTATTTCGTAGGGAGGATCCCAAACTGATACTGGTTACGCGTTTCATCGGGTCCTTCGGGACTTGCTTTTTGCGTGAGAATGCGATATATTAGGATCATATACCTGTCGCCACAGATCACGACATTATAGCAGATTCCTCCCGCGCCCGCAAATATACGGATCGGGCGAGGGTCAAGATACATAAAGAAGGACGGTTGCTTTAGAATGGATTCGCTTCGTATTGTTATCGCGGACGACGAGCCGATTATTCGTCTCGATCTTCGCAAAACGCTGGAAAACATGGGCCATCAGGTCGTTGGTGAGGCCGGAGACGGCGCAAAGGCGGTGGAAATCGCCCGCGAGCTCAAGCCCGACATCATCATTCTCGACATTAAGATGCCCGAGATGGACGGAATTGACGCCGCGAAGCTCATCACGACCGAGGGCGTCGCCCCGGTTCTGCTGCTGACCGCGTACTCCCAGAAGGATCTTGTCGACCGCGCCAAGGATGCGGGCGTCTTCGCCTATCTGGTCAAGCCCTTCAAGGAAGCGGATCTGCTGCCGGCGATGGAGATCGCGATCTCCCGCTACGAAGAGTTCGTGGAGCTTGAGAACGAGGTCACCGACCTTGAGAATAAGCTGGACACGCGCAAATCCGTGGATCGCGCCAAGGGCATCCTGATGGATCAGTACGGCCTCAAGGAGCAGGAAGCGTTCCGCCGCATCCAGGTGCAGAGCATGAACACGCGCAAGAGCATGCGTGAGATCGCCGAAGCGATCATCATCGCACACAACGTGTGAGCCTTCTCCCTCTCTTTAACTCCGTAACATATGTGAGAAAATGAAACATCACAATTCCCGCAACTCTTCCGTGCCGCCCAAAATTGGTTTTGGGCGGCGCAATCTTTTTCTAAAGCGTCACTCAGAATCCCTCAGTCTTCAGGAAGCGAATAATCGGTCTCTGCGCCGCAGCCTCGAAAAGATGGGCAAGGAGCTGCGCGCCGCGAACGCGCATATCCGCGAGATGGAGAAGGCGCACGACGAGCGAAGCGCCGAAGGCGAAGCCCTGCGCAAGATCGGCGAAACCACCGGCTCCCTCTTCGATCTCGAAGAGATGCTGCGCGCGGTCGCCGGGATCGCCGTCCAGGTCACCGGCACGGATTCGTCCCAGGTTTATCTGTTCAACGAAGCGCATGACACACTGGTGCTGCGCGCCGTGGACGCCGAGTCCGAACCCGATGAGATTGTCGGCAAGCTGCGCCTGAAAGTGGGCGAAGGCTTAACCGGATGGGTCGCGAAGAACAAAGAAGCCGTAGCGCTGGATCACGACGCACAGCACGACGCCCGCTTCAAATTCGTGCCAGAGCTTCAGGAAGACAAATATCAGAGCATCTTGAGCGTCCCGTTGGTGTACCGTAATGATGTTCTCGGCGTCATCAATGTCCGCACGATCAAGACGCATCAGTACACGCAGACCCAGGTTCGCCTGCTGCAATCCATCGCCGCTCAGATTTCGGGCGCCGTCGAGAACTCACGCCAGTACCGCAAGCTGGAAAAACGCACCTCGCAGCTGTCCGCCCTGTCCGAAGTCAGCAAAACCATCACCAGCGACCTTTATTTAGAGGAGATTTTGCAGCTGATCGTCGCGGCCACCGCCAAGACCATGGCTTTCAAAATTTGCACGCTGATGCTGCTCGATGAAGACAAGCAAGAACTGGTCATCAAGGCGACGCAGAGCAAAAGCAAGGACTACGTTAAGAAGGCGAACATTAAGGTTGGCGACAGCGTCGCAGGCCGCGCCGTTTCCGAGGGCCGCACGATTACAGTCCATGATCTGAAAAACTCGCAGGAGTACGCCTCGCCGGAGATCGCGCGCAAGGAAGGGCTGTCCTCCATGGCGGCCGTGCCGCTGATGGTGAAGAACAAGAAGATCGGCGTTCTGAACTGCTACACGGAAAAGCCGCATAACTTCACCGAGGAAGAAATCTCCCTGCTGACGGCTCTGGGCAACCACGCCGCCATCGCCATTGAGCACGCCAAGCTCATGGTCAAATCGGCGATTATTCAGGAGATGCACCACCGGGTCAAGAACAACCTCCAGCAGGTCGCCTCGCTCCTGCGCCTCCAGATGCACTACGCCGGCGAGCGCACCGTCGAACAAGTCATCACGGAGAGTCTTAACCGAATTTTGGCCATCGCCTCCGTGCATGAACTGCTGGCGCGCGAGGATTTGGACATCATCAGCGTCAAAAAGATCGCCGAGAGCATCGTCCAGGCAACCGGCCAAAGCATCATTGCCCCCGGCAAGCATATTCGCATGACGGTCGACGGCCCGGACATCCTCCTGCCGTCCTCCCAGGCAACCTCTATCGCTCTCATCCTGAATGAACTCGTGCAGAACGCCGTCGAGCACGGATTCGGCCCAGGTTTCGACGACGGCTCGATCTCCATCCGCCTGCACGAAGATCCCCGGCAAGTCGAACTGCTCGTCACCAATGACGGCGAACCGCTGCCGCCTGGCTTCGATATCAAGAAAACGGACTCACTTGGCCTTCAAATCGTCGAATCCCTGGTAAACGGCGACCTGCAAGGTAAGTTCACGCTGACGAACGTAGACGAGTGCACGGTAGCCGCCGTGATCTTTGGGAAATAGCAAACCGCATAATGTTTTCCTTCTTCTCTCCCGGGCAAAGATCCGGGTGAGAAGAAGGAGCGCGAACGCTGAGCTGTTTCAACGTTCTTCGCGCGCGGCCATAGCTTCGAGATTGACAATTACTCGCCGCAACAGATCGACGAGCATTTCTTTCTCTGTTTCTTCGAACCCCTCTAGCGCCTCCTCATTTCCCTGAAGCAGCACCTCCTTGACCCGGATCATCTTTTCCATTGCCTCGGGCGTAAGCCGGACCAAGCTGCTGCGCTTGTCGGCCGGATCGGTCTGCCGCTGGATCAGTCCGTCTCGCTCCATGCGCGATAGCGTCTGAGCCATCGTCGGCTGCTCGATATGAGCCAGCGCCGCCAGATCCTTTTGTGTCATCGTCTTCCCATCGCGCAAAGCTCCCAGCGTCGGAAGCTGCCCCACGGAAACCCCCAGCGGCCGAAGGCGGACCTCTCCGACGCGGGAGGACAGCCGCGCGGCCCGATTAATCAAATGGCCCGGTGTTGAAAAAATAGTTATGTCCATGATCGCTCCAATTGCATAGCAGGCTATATAAATGATATAATAATACATAGCCTGCTATATTATACAACGAAACCGAGCAACCCCATGAACACAATAAAAAACAAGAAGATCGCGATTGTCGGCGGCGGCCCCGGCGGACTGACCCTGGCCCGCCTGCTGCAAATGAACGGCCTCAATGTCACCGTTTACGAGAGGGACGCGAGCCGACACGCCAGGGCGCAAGGCGCCACCCTGGATTTGCATGAGGAGTCTGGTCTCAATGCGCTTCAGCACGCCGGGCTGATGGACGCGTTTCGCGCGAATTACCGTCCAGGCGCGGACAGACTGCGCGTGGTAAACAAAAATGCGGAGATCGTTTTTGACGATCACGAGAACTCGGATAGGGAAACATCCCGGCCGGAAATCGATCGCGGTCCGCTCCAGCAGATTTTACTGGATTCACTGGCGCCCGGCACGGTGATTTGGGATAGCCACTTTGTATCTCTATCACCGCAAGATAACTCGTGGAAATTAGATTTCAAGAACGGTATTTTCGCGTTCGCAGATATCGTGATTGCGGCGGACGGCGCCAACTCAAAGCTTCGCCCTTACGTCACACCCCTGAAGGCGTTCTATTGTGGATATACGGCCGTGGAAGGCGCGGTCTATCATTCCGAGGTCGCCAGCCCGAAGATCCATGAGCTGCTGCGCGGCGGCAAAATATTTGCGATGGAAGATGAGAAAAGCTTGATTGTCAGCTCGAAAGGCGATGGCAGTTTGATGTTTTACACCTGCGGTCAGCATGAGGAAAGCTGGGTTCGGGATAGCAGGATCGATTTTTCCGATAAAGCCCAGGTGCGCGCCTGGTTCCAGCAGGAATACGCCGACTGGGATGAGGTCTGGCGGGAGCTATTTGAAAATGCAGCCTCTTCATATACACCTCGCCCACTCTATTGCATGCCCTTGGATCAGACCTGGGAAGCGGCGCCCAATCTGACATTACTGGGTGACGCGGCGCATCTCATGCCCCCTTTTGCCGGGGAAGGCGTAAACATGGCGATGCTGGATGCGCTGGAACTCAGTCAATGCCTGCTGGACGAAAACTATCCCAGTACACAATCGGCAATCGCGGCTTACGAAAAGCAAATGCTCGCCCGGTCCTCGGATGTCGCGGAGCAATCGCTGAGCGCCACGATCGCATTTCATACACCCGATGCGATCTCCTTTATGCTGGGCGTTATGGGACAAAGTGAGCCGTAGCAGCCACCGGAATCAGAGATTTCAAAATACGCTTGTTGGCTGGAATATACGAGCTTGCCTCCTAGCGGTGAAAATACGTGTCTTCCTTGACTTGCCCGCCTCCTCTATGCTAAAATCTCCCAGGACCCGCCCCGCTTGGACGCGGGTCATTTTTTTGATATTGGGTGAGGAGAAGGACGAATGCTGCTGGGGACTCAGCGGGTGAACGAGGAAGGGCACTTGGAAATCGGCGGATGCGACGCCACCGATCTGGCCAAGGAATTCGGCACTCCGCTTTATGTGATGGACGAAGAGACGATCCGCGAGAACTGCCGGAACTACAAAGCAGCCTTTGAAGCGCGTTACCCCAAGAACGATATCTCGTTCGCCTCGAAAGCTTTTCTGAACATGGCGATCTGCAAGGTCGTCGAGCAGGAAGGCCTCAGCCTCGATGTCGCTTCCGCCGGTGAGATGTACACTGCGCTGCGGGCCGGTTTCCCTTTGGACCGCGTTCTGCTGCACGGCAACAACAAATCCCTGTTCGAGCTGGAGTTCGCGATGGACTTCGGCGTCGGCTGCATCGTTGTGGACAACCTTCAGGAGCTTCGCCAACTCAAAACGCTGGCGGAGAAAAAGGGCAAAACCCAGACGATCCTTCTGCGCGTCACCCCCGGCATCGATCCGCACACGCACCGGCGCATCAGCACCGGCCAGGAAGACACCAAGTTCGGCCTGAGCGTCGCCAATGGCGATGCGCTCGCAGCGATCAAAGAAGCGCGTGAGTTTGCTCCGCACGTCGAGATCAAGGGCATTCACTGCCATATCGGATCGCAGCTGCTTGATCCGCACACGCACGAGCAGGCGATCGACATCATGGTCGGCTTCATGCGCAAGATCGCGGACGAGACGGGCTGGATGCCGGAGGATCTGGACATCGGCGGCGGTCTGGGCATCCGTTACACGGAAGACCAGGAGCCGCCCTCCTATGAAGACTTCGCCGAGACGCTGATCACCGCCCTGCGAGCGGCGCTGGAGAAGTACGACGTCCCCGAGCCGTGCCTGCTTCAGGAACCCGGCCGCGCGCTCGTCGGCGAAGCCGGAACGACGCTGTACACGATCGGCGTCGTCAAGCGCGTCAATATCCCGCAGGATCCGGGAACACGAACCTACGTGACCATCGACGGCGGTATGTCCGACAACCCCCGTCCCCAGCTTTACGACGCCGTGTATGAAGTCCTGGTCGCCAACCGCATGGGCGAGGCGAAGGACCAGGAAGTGCGCATCGCCGGCAAGCACTGCGAGACGGACATTCTGATCCAGTCGACCAAAATCGGACATGTGGAGACGGGCGACATTCTCGCCGTGCAGTCCACGGGCGCCTACAATTACGTGATGGCGTCCAACTATAATCGATTCACCAAACCCGCCTGCGTCTTCGTCAAGGGCGGCGAAGCCGACCTCGTTTCGCGCCGCGAAACGCTGGACGACGTCGTGCGGCTGGACATTATCCCGGAACGTTTGGCTTAGCCTCCATGCTTGAACACATTGACTGGACTAGCTTCACGGCGACAATGCTCGTGCTGATCATCTCGATCACGATCCATGAGTTCGCCCATGCAATCACGTCCGATAAATTGGGCGACGATATTCCGCGCCTGCAAGGCCGGATTTCGCTCAATCCTATCGATCATCTCGATCCCATGGGCACGTTCATGATGGCGGTGACGGCGATTGCGCATTTTGGCGTCGGCTGGGGCAAGCCGGTCATGACCAACCCGCGAAAGTATAAGAACCCGCATCGAGGATCGACGCTTGTCTCTCTGGCCGGTCCGGTCTCTAATCTTCTGCTGGCTCTGGTCTTCGCGGGGATCGTTCGCCTCAACTACAGCATGCATTTCATCGCGGATGATTCGCTGGCCGATGTCTTCGTCACCAAGGGCGTCGTGGTCAACTGTGCGCTGTTCTTCTTCAATTTGATCCCTGTTCCGCCGCTGGATGGGTTTCAAGTATTCCTGGGGTTCTTTGCAGAAAAACATGCGATCAGCATTCGTAACGCCATTCAGCCGCTTTCGCTCATTCTGTTCATGGTGCTGATATTTTCCGGCGTGACACGGTACATTCTATGGCCGCCGACTTATGCGCTGGTGGAGTTTTTGACGGGCTGGACATTTCAGAGATAAAGAACGATGACGATTAAGAAACGAATCCTTTCCGGAATGCAGCCGACGGGCGGCGGGAAGCTGCACCTCGGCAACCTCGAAGGCGCCCTGCGCCCGTGGACGAAGCTGCAGGACGACTATGAGATGTTCTGCTTCATCACGGACTGGCACTCGCTGACCACTGTCGCCGAGAAACGCGTCGACCTGCGCGAAGCCGCGCGGCAGACGGCGATCGATTACCTGAGCGCCGGCCTCGATCCCGCAAAGTGCGCGATCTTCCGACAGTCCGATGTCAAAGAGCACGCGGAGCTGCACCTGCTGCTCTCGATGACGACGCCGGTCGGCTGGCTGGAGCGGGTGCCGACGTACAAAGAAAAGCGTGACCTGATCAAGGAAAACGACACACAGGTGTCGTACGGCCTGCTCGGGTATCCGGTGCTTCAGACGGCGGACATCATTCTTTACCGCGCGCACGCCGTTCCCGTGGGCCGCGATCAGGCGGCGCATATCGAGATTTCACGCGAAATCGCCCGGCGCTTCAATAAGATCGTCGGCGAGGATATCTTCCCCGAGCCGCAGGCGATCATCAGCGAAGCGACGGGAGAGGTCCCCGGTCTCGACGGGCGCAAGATGAGCAAGTCGTACGACAACGCCATCTACCTTTCGGACACCGCCAAGGAAACGCAGAAGAAGATCAACAAGGCGTTCACCACGCCGACCAAGATCCATATGACCGATCCCGGCGTTCCCGAAGGCTGCGTCGCCTGTAAGCTCCGCAAGACCTACGATCCAGCAAATTATCTCACGCAGTGGGACGAATGCCGGGCGGGACTGCGGGGCTGCGGACAGTCAAAAAAAGAGCTGGCCGAGGTCATCAATGAAAACCTCGCGCCGCTCCGCGCCCGGCGCGCGGAGCTGGAAGCCGATCCTGGTTTTGTGGATCAGGTGCTGACCGAAGGCGCCGAGCGCGCCCGCGCAGCTGCGGTGGAGACGATGCGTATCGTGCGCAAAGCGCTGATGATCGGCGACCATGGCTAAGAATTTCCATCCGATTGACCTGCCGAATATCGATAAACTTTACGAAAAAGAGGGTAATACTTTTCAACGATTGCTGAACGCTTGCGTCCAGCCAGCGCCGCTCACAGCGCGCAATGTGAGCTAAACTATGGAACCTTTCTTAAAATTGGGGCTGACGCTCCTGATCGTCGCCCTGAACGGATTTTTCGTCGCGGCCGAGTTTGCATTCGTCCGTGTACGACAAACACGCATCGCTGAGCTGGTGGAGTCGGGGAACACCCGCGCTAAGGCGGTGCAGGGTCTTCTGGGCCGTCTGGATACCTACCTCTCCGCCACCCAGCTTGGCGTCACTATCGCCTCTCTTGCGCTCGGTTACATTGGCGAACCGGCCATGACCGAGGTGCTGGTCCCGCTTTTCCACGCCATCAATCTCGACAAACTTGTCCCTAACGTCCACACAATCGCAGTCGTGCTCGGGTTCGTCGTGATCACTAGCTTCCATATCATTTTTGGTGAGCTGCTGCCAAAGTGGTGGGTCATCGCGCACACCGAGGGCACGGCGCTGGGCGTCGCGCCCATCATGCGCATCTTCCTGAAGATCGGCTATCCGCTGATTGCGATTTTGGAGCACTCGGCGAAGGTCATCGCGCGCCGCCTTAATATCGAGCCCGGCGACGAGCGCGAGCAGGCGCACTCCGAGGATGAGATACTAAAGATCATGGAGCACTCGCACCGGGAAGGCGCGCTGCGCCCCTCCGAAGTCGAACTCTCCAAGAACATGTTCGACTTCGCGCACACGATGGCGCGTGAGATCATGGTGCCGCGCGTCGATATGGTTTATCTTTCGACAACCTGGACGGTCGGACGCAACGTGGAAGTCGCGATTGAGAATGGTTTTACCCGCTACCCCCTCTGTGAGAGTGATCGGGATCATGTCATCGGAATGATCCACATCAAGGATCTGCTGGCGATCGCCGGCGATCCCAAGGCGGATATCAGCACCGTCATGCGCCCGATCATCGGCATCCCCGAGACGAAGCCGATCGACGAACTGCTCAAGGAGCTTCAAAAGAGCCACACACATCAGGCGCTGGTGCTGGATGAATACGGCGGCACGGCTGGTCTGGTCACATTGGAAGACATCATCGAAGAGCTGATCGGCGAGATCCAGGACGAGCACGACGAACCGCCGCCATTTGTGACGCTCGACGAGGAAGTCCGTCGCTACTCCATCGCCGCCACCGTGGCCTTGGAGGAAGTCGCCGAGCGTCTGGCAATCCCGATCGAGAACCCCGAAGAATATGAGACAATCGGCGGCTATGCGCTGCACAAGCTGCGCCTGGCGCCGCGCGTCGGCGAGCAGTCGAACCTCGACGGTTTCCATGTCTCTATCTCCGAAGTGACCGGACGACGGATCAAGCGTTTGCTGTTCGTCAAGGAAACACCCGAGACCGTACAGGCTCAGGAAGCGGCGGACGAAGCCGCCAAGACCGCCACCCATGAGTAAGGCTCCCGAAGTATTGATCGTCGGCGGCGGCGCGGCGGGCATCATCGCCGCGCGCCGCGCCGCCGACAGCGGCGCGCGCGTAACGCTGCTCGAAAAGAACGAGCGACTGGGAATGAAGATCCTCATCTCCGGCGGCGGCAAGTGCAACCTCACGCACGCTGGCTCCATGGAAGAGATCCGGCGCCAGTTTCGCCCCAACGAAGGCCGCTTCCTGAAGCCGAGCTTTTACAAGTTCACCAACAACCAATTTCTAGAGATCCTGCACGCACGTGGTCTACGTTCGTATGTCCGGCCCGATGGACGCATTTTCCCGGTCGATCCCGCGAACGCCAAGGACGTCGTCGCGCTCCTGACCCAATATGTCGAGGAAGCCGGCGTGCGTATTCGCTACAAGGCGCCCGCCGCCGGGATTGACGTCACGGACGGCGCTGTCCAGGGCGTCCGCCTCGAAGACGGCTCGACGCTGCGCGCCTCACGCGTGATCGTCTGCACCGGCGGATCGTCCTTCCCCGCGACCGGCACCACCGGCGACGGCTGGCGCTGGCTCTCGGACATCGGCCACACAATCGTCCCCCTGCGCGCCGCGCTCGCCCCCATGTACCTTGCCGACGCCCACGTCGATTGGTCCGGCGTGGCCCTGCGCGATATCGTCCTGCGCGCCCGCGCCGGACGCGAGGGTAAGGAGATCGGCCACTGGCCCGGCGACCTGCTCTTCACACACAAAGGCGTCTCTGGCCCCACCGCTCTGGGCGTCTCGCGTGAAGTCGCAGAACGGGACGCCGGCGCGGTCACGCCGCCCAGCACCCTGGAAGCCGACACGATCCCCACCCGCTCCTACGAAGACCTGCACGCCGCGTTCCGCAAAGAGCTTACCGACAACCCGCGCCGCACCGCCGCCTCTCTTGTGGCGCCCTATGTCCCCTCGCGCCTCGTCGATCCCCTGCTCGCCGCCGCCGGCGTCGCCGGGGACACGCGCGGCTCCCAGTTTCCCGCCAAGGCGCTGAAGAAACTCGTCTCCACTCTGAAAGGCTGGCCCCTCGGCGACGTCCGCCATGTCCCCTTAGAACGCGGCGAAGTCGTCGCCGGCGGCGTCTCGCTGGACGAAGTCGATCCGCAGACCATGCACTCCAAGATCGTCTCGGGACTGTATCTCTGCGGCGAAGTGCTGGACATCGCGGGGCCAGTCGGCGGCTACAATCTTCAGGCCGCCTGGAGCACGGGATATGTGGCGGGGGACTCGGCGGCTTCCTAACCTGCCGAGTCTCCCTTGACTCCTGTCCAAGAAATCAGCCATAATATCGCCACTTAACAACTAAATCGTGCTCCGTCGTCGGTGCATCGCGGTCAACGCGATGCTTAAATGGGGAAGTTCGGTGCGTCTTTTCGAAGACAATCCCGACGCTGTCCCGCAACTGTGAGGAGGCTCCCGCCTCTCAAGCCAGAATGCCAGCCGATGACACAGCAGCGAAGCTATCGCTGCTGCTCATGCCTGCGCGCGACAGGCAGAGAGGTCCTCCCATTGATTCGTCATACCACCCTGACGGCCGCCCCGCCGTCCGTCCGTCCCAACTCCACCACCCGCCGAGGCTTCACGCTGATAGAGCTCCTCGTCGTCATAGCCATCATAGCGATTCTCGCCGCGATCCTATTCCCCGTCTTCGCCAAAGCGCGTGAGAAGGCCCGCCAAATCAGCTGCACTTCTAATCTCAAGCAATTGGGAATCGCATCCTTGCAATATATTCAGGATAACGATGAGACATGGGTTCCGGCTCAGTATGTTTATGATGGAACACACAAACAGTGCTGGTTCGGCAAAGAGACGCCGGGTGGAGCATGGGACTTAAAGCAGGGCCTCTTGCAGCCTTACATGAAGAGTATTCAAGTTGTAAAGTGTCCGTCTTGGGCGGGAACGCCTACATACGGTGATGGCAACGGGTATGGATATAACTGGGGCTATATTGGTTCGGCCCTCTATAACCAGGATGGCAGTAGTCCCGGCAACGCATACGACAATTGGCCAAACCTACTTGGACCTGTCGCTTCCGACGCATCCCTCGCTCACCCTTCCACCACGATTGCATTTGCAGACGCCGGCTTTTTGCAAGACTCCGGCGTGCGCAAAGAAACGGTCTTCATCGATCCTCCCACGAGTTGGGTAGGTTCGCCGGGAGCTTTTAATGGCTCGCCGACCATTGATTTCCGTCACGTAGACCAAGGCGCAACTCTGAACACCGCAACAGCAGGCTGGGAAGAACATGGCTTTGCAAACTTGCTATTCTGCGACGGTCATGTCAAAGCATATCAGCAGGGTCAAGTCAAGCAAGAGATGTTTTGGAGAGATTAATCATGAGCCGTATGAGCTTGCATATGGCATGCTCTACCATGCTTATTGTCGTGGCAAGCGCGTCTCACGCCGCGCCGCTCACCGTTACTGACGATCTTGGCCGCCGGATCACGCTGCCCCACCCGCCTCGGCGGGTGGTGTCGCTGGCGCCGAGTGTGACGGAGATTTTGTTTGCCGTCGGCGGGCAGGATAAGCTGGTTGCAGATACGGCGTATTGCGATTACCCAGAGGCGGCGAAGAAGATCAAGCATGTGGGCGGGCCGATGACGCCGAGCAGCGAGACAATTGTCGCGATGCGTCCCGATCTTGTGGTGATGGCCGACCAGAACATCTCGAAGCCAACGGTGGAGGCGCTGTCGCGCAAGTTCCATGCGCCGATCTATGTGACAGCGGCGGCGACCTATACTGGTGTGGAAAAGAATATTGCGGACCTGGGCGCGCTGATGGGAGATTCGAAACAAACGAAGACCGTTTTGGACGCCATGGCGCACACGCGCCGGTTAGTCGCGCATGCGGTTGCGGGCAAAGCCAAACCAAAAACGTTTCTGGTAATATGGGATTCGCCGCTGATGACCGCGTCGGGAACGAGCTTTATGGGCGATCTGGTGCGGCTCGCGGGCGGAGCAAATGTGGCGGATAAGACGCCGACGCCCTATCCCTTATACTCGCCGGAAAGCCTGGTGCGCGACAATCCGGATATTATTCTGACAGGCGCCGCCGGGACGAAGACGGTCGCGAAGGCGCCGAAGGGCCTCGCGCGGCTCCATCTGCGCGCGATCCGAGAAGGACGATGCTTTGGGGCGCCAGCGGACTGGACAAACCGTCCCGGCCCACGATTAAGATTTGGGCTGATGGAAGTGGCGCGGACGCTGCATCCAGAGGCGTTTGGCAAAATTAACTTATGAGCAACCTAACACTAATCCTTGGCGGCGCGCGGTCGGGGAAGAGCCGATATGGGCAGGAGTTGGCGACTCTGGAAGCGCAGGGGCGGCCCGTGGTGTATATCGCCACGGCGCAGGCGGGTGACGATGAGATGCGCGATCGGATCGCGCGGCATCGGCAGGACCGTCCGGCGGAGTGGCGTACGGTGGAGGAGCCGCTGGATGTTGTCGGCGTGCTGAAGCGCGAGACGGATGCGGGAGTCATACTGCTCGATTGTCTGACGTTCTTTGTCGTGAACCACATGCTAAGTTCGGGAGATCCGGCGACGTGCGAATCGGACGTCTGGGACGCCGAGGGCGCGGAGGCGGCCGTTCGGGAGCTGGCGCGAGTCGCGCAGGAAGTTTCACCAACCGTCATTGTGGTGTCGAATGAAGTGGGAATGGGACTGGTTCCGGAAACGCCGCTAGGCCGGGTGTTTCGAGATGTGGCGGGACGCGCGAACCAGGAAACGGCGGCGGCGGCGACGCGCGTTCGGTTCATGGTCGCCGGTATCCCCATGGCGGTGAAAGGGTGACCACCGTCAAAGGCTGGCTATGGGCGCCGCTGATCGCCGTGCAGTTTCTCACACGGATTCCGATACGCGGCGTTCCGGACTGGGCTTACGACGAAGCCGGCGGCAAACGCGCGGCGCTGGCGTTCTTTCCCGCAGTCGGGATACTGGTCGCGACCATCGCGGCGGCCGTATACGCTGCGGGATTGGCGCTGGGGCTGAACTCATGGGCAATTGCGATCCTTACCGTGACGGCGTCGGCAGTTGTGACGGGAGCCTTTCATGAAGACGGCTTGGCCGACACTTGCGATGCTCTGGGGCCGCATTCGCGCGAAGACGCCTTGCGCGTGATGCGCGACAGCCGGATCGGGACATTCGGCGGGGTCGGTCTGTGGATGCTGCTCACGCTGAAAGCCTCGGCCATCATGTCGCTCACGCCATCGCATCTGTGGGGCGCCATGGTCGCCGCACACATGCTGGCGCGATGGTCATCACTGCCGATGTCGATGGCGCTTCCCTACGCGCGGGAGGCAAAGGGCGCAAATGCGGGGATCGCAGCGCTCGTCACCGGCCGCGAAACGCTGATCGCCACGCTAATCACGATGTGCGTCGTTGGCGCATGGCTCAGCGTCACCGCAGGGGCTATCCTTTTTCTGTGCGCCATACTGACGATGGCCGTTACCGGATGGCTCTATCGCAATAAATTCGGCGGCATCACCGGCGATTGCCTGGGCGCCACCAATCAGCTGGTGGAAGTCGTGACCCTTCTGGCGGCGGCGCGACTATGGCATTGATTACGAAAGCAACACTTATGACGTCAACTTCATTTTCCGACTTTGTCCGATTGATACGCCCTTTTGATAAGGATGCCGCTCAACAGGCGCGGGTTCGTCAGGACCAGTTGACAAAGCCGCAGGGCAGCTTGGGACGACTGGAGGATCTTTCGATCCAACTCGCTGGGATTACCGGCAATCCCCTGCCTCGGATCGACCGGCCTGGAATTTTTGTCTTCGCCGCCGACCACGGCGTGGCGGCGCGCGGCGTGAGCGCTTACCCCTCCGAAGTCACGGCGCAGATGGTGTGGAACTACGCGCGTGGCGGCGCGGTGATCAACGTCCTGGCTCAACAGATTGGGGCGCAGCTGGCGGTCGCCGATGTCGGCGTATCGTCCGTGCTTCCGGAAGACCTGGGCATCGTACATCGCAAAGTCCGTTTGGGAACCGCCGATTGGACGCAAGGACCGGCCATGACGCGCGATGAGGCCATGCGAGCGATCCAAACGGGCATCGATATCTTCGATGCGTCCGAGGCCGATCTGGCGATCATCGGCGAGATGGGGATCGGCAATACCACCACCGCCGCCGCGCTATCGGCGGCGCTGACAGGATTGCCGCCTTCGGATCTAATTGGCCGGGGCACGGGTGTAGACGACGCGGGCTTCGCGCGCAAGCTCGCGGCGATTGAATCTGGCCTTGCGCGAATGCCAAAGACATCGGACCCGCTGGAGATCCTCTCGGAAATCGGCGGCCTGGAGATCGGAGCGATGGCGGGCGTGGCGCTCGCCGCCGCACGGCGGCGTGTCCCTATATTGTTAGACGGGTTTATCTCGACGACAGCCGGCCTGCTGGCGACGGCGATCGCTCCGGCGGTCCGGGATTATCTGCTGGCGTCCCACCGCTCACCAGAGCCCGGGCATACGCGGCTGCTGACGCAGCTCAAGCTTACGCCGCTTCTGGATTTGGGAATGCGCCTGGGTGAAGGCAGCGGCGCCGCCCTCGCTACCCCGCTGGTGCAAGCAGCCGCTGCGGTATTACGCGATGTCGCCACGTTTGAACAGGCCGGAGTTTCGGACAGGGAGTAAGATGAAATGAAGATCGTATCACTGCTGCCGAGCGCCACGGAGATTGCGTTTGTTCTGGGACTGGGAGAAAGCGTCGTCGCCGTCACCCATGAGTGCGATTATCCGAGCGCCGCGCTCACGAAGCCGCACATCACGCAAAGTATCATTCCTTCGGGACTCTCCAGCCGTGAGATCGACGAGATCGTCGCCAACAAAATCGGCGATTCGCATAGCCTCTATACGATCAATTCCGAGCTTTTGCAGGAGCTCCAGCCGGACTTAATTTTGACACAGCAGCTTTGCGACGTCTGCGCGGTGGCGTACGACGACGTGGTCTCCGCCGTCTGCTTTCTGCCGGAGCCGCGCCCCCAAGTGTTGAATCTTGAGCCGACCACTCTCTCGGATATCCTCGACAATATCCGTCAGGTCGGAGACGCCGTAGGCATCTCTGGCAAGGCGTCGGAGGTATGTGACGCCTTGCAGGCGCGCATCGATCATGTGGGCCGTATGGTCGCCGAGCATGCCCAAACGCGCCCGCGCACCCTTCTGCTGGAGTGGATCGATCCCCTTTTCTGCGGCGGCCACTGGGACCCGGAGCTGGTTCAAATCGCGGGCGGTTTCGACGCGCTGGGACGGATGCATGAGCCGTCCACCCAAATCACCTGGGAAAGTGTGCTTGAATTTAACCCGGAAGTGCTGGTCGTCGCGCAGTGCGGCTTCCCCATCGAGCGCTCGATCCAGGATATTCCGATCCTGGAAGCCCGGCCCGGCTACGCCGACCTCGCGGCCGTCCGCGACGGCCGCGTGTATCTCGTCAACGGCTCGGACTATTTCAGCCGCCCCGGCCCGCGGATCGTGGAAAGCCTGGAGCTGATGGCGTGCATGATCCACCCGGAGATCTTCGGCGAACCCGACGATCCCAAAAAGATCCTGCGGATCAATGCGCTGCTGGCGAAGTGACCGATCTTTAAGTAATTGAATGGTTTTCCGCTCAGCGGCGTCGAAACTGTTGACAAACGCTGATGGAAAGTGCTACTATATATTCGCTCTGGACGACGGGGTGTGGCTCAGCTTGGTAGAGCGCACGGTTCGGGTCCGTGAGGTCGGAGGTTCAAATCCTCTCACCCCGACCAGAGTTTTTAGGCATCCATACAGCAGATAAACAGCCCAGCATCCCTGGGCTGTTTGCATTTGTGTCACACGGAGAAAGCCTCTATGCGCTTCCCTTGCCTCGCCTTATGCTTCGTCATTTCTGCCCTGCCGCTCGCGGCGTGCGCGCAGAATGAGAAACTCCCACCTCTCAAAATCGGTTTGGACCGCACCTTCCGCCACTCCACCGCTCTGCTTGTTTCCGCTGAAGACAAATTTGCCCTCAAAGATTCCGCCACCAACACCGTGCTGGAGCGCGCTCAGGCGGGCGCCATTTATCGGATTGTCTCCAATGATGAAGGCATGACCGTGGCGCGGATCGACCACAAGCAGGATACAACCATCGCGAGCAACCTCGCCGGCCCTATCGAACTGATTCCAGAGCAGTCCACCACAGTCAAAGCCGCGCGTTTGAACGATCCGACGCCGAAGCTCACGGTTCCTTGGAAGCGGTATCATGGAGCGCTTTCGGTGCGCTTTGAGAACGACGCCACTCTTCGCGTGGTCAACATCGTCGACCTGGAGCCCTATCTTTACGGCGTCGTGCCGGCGGAGATTGGGGCGAAATCGCCCCTGGAGGCGCTGAAGGCCCAGGCCGTGGCGGCGCGCACTTATACGCTCAAGAACCGGGGCAAGCTGGCGCGCGAGGGAATGGACCTGGACGACACCACGCGCTGCCAATCGTATATGGGGATTGAGGGAGAAACGCCGTTTGTCACGGCGGCCATCGACGCCACGCACGGGCAGGTCATCACTTACGCCGATGCGCTGATCGACGCCACCTACTCCACCGACAGCGGCGGCGTCACGGCATGCGATCCCACGGGCGCGCAGCCGTATCTTCAGGCCGTGCCGGACTGCCCCGCGCCGGGAATGCCGGAATACGCCGCCGACACGCCCAAGCACAATTGGGTCTGCACGTTCAGCGGAGCGCAGATCGATCTGCTGCTTGGCAAAGATGCGCGTACAAATGTCGGGAAGGTGAAGGAATTAACCCTGGACGGCGTGGATGCGTCGGGCCGTATCACAACGGCGACCATCAAAGGCAAAGATGGGAAGGCGAAAACGGTCACGGGGCCGCAATTGCGGCAGATCCTGGGGTACGATCAACTGCGCAGCACGCTTGTCTCCATGAAAGTCCTTCAGGACGGGACTTATGAGTTCCGTGGACGGGGATGGGGTCATGGGATGGGAATGTCCCAGGTCGGCGCAGTGGCGATGGCGTCCGCTCCGTACAAGAAGAACTACAAGGACATCCTGACACATTACTATGTCGGCGTCCAGATTGTGCCGCTCAGCACGGTGAAAATCGACGCTCCGGCGCAGGCGCGCGCACCGAAGCCGCTCACTAAAGCGCGGCCGGCTGCTCCGCGCGGGTCTTAATGGCGTCGAGCAGGCGCTGCGTGTTCTCACGCATCAGCTTGGCGACCACTTTTTTGAGCAGCGGTCCGATCAGCGGAATTTCGAACTCATAGGTCAGGACGGACGAAAACTTCGTCTGCCCATCCCCTAGATCCGTGAACGTCCAATTGCCGCCGTACGATTGATAATCGCCCTTGACCTGGGTGAACTTGCAGACGCGCGCGGCGTCGTCCCAGATATCTTCTTCGGTCCATCGGATCTTCAGCTTGAAGTCCGAAGCCACCCCCACCCACTGCGTCACCGTTCGCGATCCGTCGTCGCTGCGCTCCTGCACGACGAGGCTTTCCACATCCGGCATGAATTCCGGGAAGCTTTCGACATCTTTCGCGAGAGCATAGACACGCTCCAGCGGCGCATTGACAGTGACTTCATTTTCAATCGTGGGCATAACTACGGAACCTTAAGAGAAACGACGGACTAAACCGACGACTTTGCCGGCGATCTGGACATCCTCGAAATACATCGGCTTCATGAACTTGTTGGCGGGCTGGAGCCGGATGCGCTGCTTCTCTTTGTAGAAGCGCTTGACCGTCGCCTCGCTCTCGATCATCGCGACGACCGTTTCGCCATTGTTGGCGGTCGGCTGACGGCGCACGACGACGAGGTCGCCGTCATGGATACCGTCTTCGATCATGCTGTCCCCGCGCACTTCGAGAATAAATCCGTCGCCGGAAATAAAATCGTGCGGTAATGGGAACACATCCTCGATGTCTTCGACAGCGAGCCTGGGCTTGCCGGCTGCGACAGTACCGACAATCGGCACCTGGATGATCTGCTTATGGCGCGGCGGCTCGGCGCCGCCGTCCATGCCGGGCACGAGTTTGATTGCGCGTGTCAGCACGGCGTCACGCTGGATATGTCCCTGCTCTTCCAGGGTCTTGAGGTGCGCATGCACAGTGGACGAAGAAGAGAGATTGACGGCGGAGCCGATCTCGCGGACAGTCGGCGGGTAGCCGTGGCCGTCCATGTGCTGCTGGATGTATGTTAAGATTTGTTTTTGTCGCGTGGATAACGGCCTTGGCATGATAGTGCTGAGCCTCCCTCGGGTACATCCGTTTTGGCAACGGATGTTCGAATATGAGGCATTATAGCACGGATTTGCTCGAATTGGCAAATACGCTCTGATGGATGTGTCCTAAAGAGAGGAAGCAGGCGGCCACTTTCCCAATTACTTCTTATCCGGAGCCATGAGCTGCTGGATCACATCGGGCGAATGCGAATGCGCAATGGCGGAATCGTAGGTGATGACGCCGCTCTGATAGAGGTCCAGCAGGGAGCGCTCCATGAGCTGCATCCCCTCTTTACGCCCCGTCTGCATGGTGCTGCGGAGCATGTTGGACTTGCGCTCGCGGATCTGGCTGCGGACTGCCCCGGTGCCGATCAAAACCTCGGTGGCGAGCTTGCGGCCGTCGGCATCCACGCGCGGAACGAGCTGCTGCGCGATCACCGCAACGAGGCAGGAGGCAAGCTGCGTCTGGATCTGCGCCTGCATGTCGCCGGGAAAGACATCCACGATCCGGTCTACCGTTTGCGCCGCGTCGGGCGTATGCAGCGTGGCGATCACCAGATGCCCCGTCTCGGCGGCGGTCAGCGCCATGGAGATCGTCTCTAAATCGCGCATTTCTCCCACCCCGATCACGTCTGGGTCCTGGCGCAGAATATGCACCATCGCCTTGCTGAAAGATCGGGTGTCGGAATGCACTTGCTGCTGCACGATCAGGCTCAGTCGGTTCTCATGCACGAACTCGACCGGATCTTCGACCGTGATGATCTTGCAGCGGCGCTGGCGGTTGATCATGTCGATCATGCAGTTGAACGTGGTCGTCTTGCCGCTGCCTGTCGGCCCCGTAATGAGGATCAGGCCGCTGCGCTTCTCGATCAGCTTATGCACGATCTCCGGTAGGCCCAGCTCCTGCGGGGTGCGCAGACTTAGCGGACAGACTCGGATGGACGCTTCCGCGTTCCCCATATGGGAATAGACCGTGACGCGAAAGTGACCCAGCTCTGGAATGAAAATGGAGACGCAGAGCTGCCAGTCGCGCGTGAACTCTTCTTGCTGCGCCTCGGAAAGCAGGGAGTAGATGAGTTCGCGAACGTCATCGCGCCCCAGCGAAGCGTCGGTGTCCGCGATCAATTCCCCATCGATCCGAAACATCGGCGGCAGCCCCACCACGAGGTGAACGTCGGATGCGCGGCGCTGAACGGCGCGCCGCAGCGCCGCGAGCAATCGCGTGTAGTGATTTGTCTCGGACGGCAGGCCAAGCCCGGTCATCCGGCCGTGCTGCGCAAACGATAGCTGTGTGTCCATGTGGTCGTCTCCCGGATATCGTCCGTCCCTATTTTCGGCTTCGCAAGCCCTGCCAAAGCCGCGCGCAGACCCCGGTCGCGCTCACGCGATCCAGCGCCGTCTGCGCTTCCCGATACCCGCGCCGGGCCGCCAGCGCCCGTTCGTAAAAGCCGCGCGCCAGGGAAATCTCCCCCAGCCCCTCATGCATTGTTCCCAGATGGAGCATCAGCAGCGGATTACTCGGCGCCGAGCGCGCCGCCGCCAGCAGATACGGGCGCGCCTCAGCGAACTTTCGCACTTCATTGTACGAAATCCCGATCCGCATCTCCAGCCGCCCTTCCTGGGGATCGATCTCCTGCGCCTTCAGAAAACAGCGTTTGGCGTTGGCGGCGCCCTGCCCGGTGCGCAATAGTCCGTCGCCCCGCGCATGCCACACCCAGCAGCTCGGCGAGCGCAGTTCAATCGCCTCGTCCAGACACTCCATGCCGCGCGCCGGGCGACCGCTGCGCACCAGCGCCATCCCCTTGCACGCCAGCAAATCGGGAGAGCCAAAGAACTTCTCAAGAGCGCGATCCGACCATGTCACGGCTTCGGAAAACTCTTCCAAGCAGATCAAAGATCGGACTTGCCCGATCCACGCTTCCGAAACACCTTTGTCGAAGCGCAGCGCGCGTGAATAGGCTGTCAGAGCTGGCTCGTAATGGCCCGTCTGGTACTGCTGCTCCCCCAGCTTCAGGCATGCATGGGCATCCATATTCGGCCACGGGTCTTCCGGGGTCGCCACCGCCGCCGGGGGCTGTCCCTGAAAATCTAATTTTGAAAAGCGTCCCATCGTTTTTACTCAGTAAAGTTATCGTATGATTTGTATCATATCACACTTCCGCTATGGGCGCCAGTAATATATTAGGTTTCGGCCCCTCCGCCCCATCCTGGGGAACTTGGAAAACGTGCTCGCTGTAATCTGGTCCCCCAGGATGGGGCGGAGGGGCCGAAACCCAACGGGTAGAACGAGGGCCAACTAACGTGGCGCTAGTGTGTGATGGAAGAGGCCCGCCGCGCCCGTCCATCGGCCCAGGCGCGCAAATGCGCGATCGGCTCGGCCATCGTTCTGGACAGCGGCACGCTGTCTTTGATGGATTGCAAGAGAATATTCGTCGAAAGCGCTTTCTTGGCCGAGTAGGCGTCGAACAAGCCCGCGATGACGCATTGCTCGATCTCGGCGCCGCTGAACCCCTCGACAGAGTCTGCGAGCGCCGCGATATCGAACTTCTCCGGATCGCGCCCCCGCTTTTGCAGGTGGATCCGAAAGATCTCGCGCCGCTCCCCGGCGTCCGGCAGGTCAACGAAGAACGTTTCGTCCAGGCGTCCTCGGCGCAGCAGTTCCGGAGGCAATTGATCGATACTGTTGGCGGTCGCCACCACAAAGACCGGGGCCGTCTTCTCCTGAAGCCAGGTCAGGAACGTCGAAAGAACGCGCGCGGAGGTGCCGCCGTCCACCGATCCGCTGCTCTGGCTGCCGGACATCGACTTCTCGATCTCATCCACCCACAGCACGGCGGGCGCAACGGACTCGGCGACGCGGATCGCCATGCGCACATTCTCCTCGCTGGAGCCGACCAGACTATTGAACAGCCGCCCGACATCCAGCCGCAGCAGCGGCAGTCCCCAGAACCCTGCAATCGCCTTCGCCGTCAAGCTCTTGCCGCAGCCCTGCACGCCGATCAAGAGAACGCCCTTCGGCGCAGGCAGCCCGAACGCGGCCGCCTCGGGATCAAAGGCGATGCTGCGCTTCCCCAGCCAGTCTTTGAGCACATCCATTCCCCCAAGCTGGCCCAGATCCGTGTCTGCGTGATAGTACTCCAGTAGCCCCGATTTACGGATCGTCTGCTCCTTCTCGGATAGAATGATCGGCAGGTCCTCGGCGCTGAGGCGTCCTGAAAGCACGAGTGTCTTGGCGAAGACGTTCTCGGCCTCGTTGATCGTCAGCCCCGAAGCCGCCCCCAAGATCTTTTCGCGCGACTCGGCGTCGACTTTCAGATCGCGGCCGGTGCTCTCGTTCACTTCTGAAAGTGTTCGACCCAGCAGCGCTCCCAAGTCTTCACGGTCCGGCAGGTCGAATTCCACCACCGTCACGTCTTTCTGCAGCTCGATGGGGATCTGCTGCGTGGGGGCGATGATCACCAGCGTCTTGTAGCTGTTCTTGAGATAGCTCGCCAGCTCCCGAATACGACGCGTCACGGCGGGGCTTCCAAAGAATGGGTGCAGATCGCGAAAGACATAGATTGCATTTTCCATACTTTCCAGCACATGGTCTAAAGCCATGGCGGGATCGGTGGAGCGCTCATCCGCCCGTCGCTTGCCTTCCAGCGGCGAGCCGTACGGCTGAAGCCCTCGCGCGATGGACCAGAGATAAAGCTTTTTCTCACGGCGGCGGGCGATCTGCGCGAGGGCTTCCTCGACGCGCCCCTCCTCCCAGGTCACCACATAGATGACGGGATAACGCGCCCGCAGCAGCACCTCTAACTCCTGTATCGACTTGCTCGCCATCGCGGAAACACTCCCCATTCGAATCTACTCTTAATGATGAACGATTTTACAGCAAATGCGTTTCGCGAAAACTTAATCTGTTTTTAACAGCGACTTAACATAACGCGTTTATAATAGGCCCGACCCAAAGATATCGGGATTCTCAGGAGGAACATCGCGCAATGAAGACGTCATCCTTGAAACCGTTCGCTCTGGCGGCCGTGCTGGCCGCCGCCGCATTCTATGCTCCCTCGACCGCCGCCAGCGCCGCGCATCAGCAGTACGCCGTATCGCAGCTTGGCCCCGGCCCATTGGTCATCGCAAACAACGCCGCCGTCAACGGACTGACGGTCGGTGGGCTTTCCGGTATCACGCACGCCGGTGGCGACAAGTTCTATGCGATCACGGACAATCAGGGCAGCACCCCCGCGCGTTTCTACACGCTCAACTTCCATGTGAGCAGCGCCGGCGTCTCGCTGACCCAGCAGCCGCTGGTCTCCGATGTGACGACGCTTGCGGGTTACAACGGCCAGAACTTCGACGGCGAAGGCATCTCGCTCACCAATCACAATACGCTGCTGATCTCATCGGAAACCGAACCCGCCATCCGTGAGTTCGACCTGAGCGGAAATCAAGTCCAGACGCTCCCCACACCGAGCCAGTTCCCCTTCTCCGGAGGAGGCGGCGCACACGGCATCCAGTTCAACCTGGCGTTTGAGAGCCTGACGCAGTCGCCCGACGGCGGCGTGGTCTGGACCGCCAACGAACGGTCGCTGGGACAGGACGCGACGACCACCAGCGCGATTGTCGACAACCAGGTCCGTCTGGTCCGCTTCACAAAGAACGGCGCCGGCTATGTCAACTCGGCTCAGTATGTCTATGACATCGCGCCTTACAATGTCCCCGCCGGCAACTTCTTCGCCACCAAGGGTTTGGTGGACATGCAGGTGCTGCCCGATGGAACCCTGATCACGATGGAGCGCTCTTACCGGGCCGACACCGACAAGTATGAGATCAAAGTCTACCAAGTAGACTTCGACAACGCTACGGACGTCTCGGGGCTGGATTCCCTCGTCGGCCAAACATACACCGGCGTCCATAAGAAGCTGCTGTACGATTTCGCCGACGCCAACTTCGCGCCGGACAATATCGAAGGCATCGCCTTCGGCCCGATTCTGGAGAACGGCGACCAATCTCTGGTGGTGATCAGCGACAACAACTTCAACGGAACGCAGCACACCCAGATCGCCGCCCTGCGCCTCCAGGCCGTTCCCGAACCCTCCGCCCTCCTCGCCCTCACCCTCGGCCTAGCGATGCTCGCCATCGCTGTGCTGCGCCGTCGCAGCGCCTAATCCCTCCCCTGCAAAACCGCCTTGCCTCCCCGGCAAGGCGGTTTTCATTTCAAACTTCCCGTTCCCTGAGTTATGGTATAATCCTCCTCAAGCTGCCCGTGGGACTTTGGCGCGATTTCCGTGACCAGACTTTGAAGACTGTTTTCAGTTGATCGCTCCGTCACTTCCCGGGCAGCTTCTCGATTTTTCACCATGTCCGTCTCCTCGCTCGACATTCAGCAGGCCCGCATCCATCAGGTCGCCCGTGAAGATCTGGTGATGTTCATCAACGCCTGCTTCTCCTGCACCGGCCAGCGCGAGTTTTACAGCAGCGGCTTTGAACAACGCGTCTCCATCGACTTCCTTCACCAATATATCCTGGGCAATTACCGATTGCTTTATGTGCGAACGCTCGCGGCGGGCGTCAACCACTTCAGTCAGGCGCAAATCCTGGTGAACTTGCTTTCGACTGGGCGACACACGCCGCCGGAGCATCGCGCGGAGGAGAATGCGCTGATTCGCGCGGCGCTGCACGCGCTGCCGTCGCACCGGGCCTGGAACGTTTTGGAAACGCTGCGCAAACGCGGCGTCAACAATCGCCGCTCCCGCGCCGTCGCCCGCGATTATCTGGCGACACGTCGCGACGCCGCGTTCCACGCCGTGAAGTATGGCCGACAGCTGCATGCGTCTGCGATCCACGCGCATTTGAAACTGCCCAGTGAAGTCGGCGATTTTCTGTTCGAAAAGTTAGAAAGGCGCTCGTTTGAGACCCCGCTGCTGGAGACGTTCCGGCAAGCGCAGTACAGCGCCGAAGCCATTTACAAATTGCCCTATTCCATCGCGGAGGGACTGGCGGCGCGCAAGGGCCTCAAGCGCGAAGTATTTTTGGAGCGGATCGCGCCTCAGATGACCTCCCATGAGAAGCTGCGCCTTCAGCGCACGGCCGAGCGCGTCGGCGCCAATGCGCCTGCTCTCGACTGGGAGCGTCTGCCGCTGACCCGCCTCGCGCTGTTCATTCTCTCGACGCCGATGTCCGAGCGCTTCCAAAAACAGGAGATGCTGGAGGAAGCGCTGCGCGCGGCGGCGCGTCATGCCCTGCGAATCGCGCCGATCCGTTTGGGGCGAGTGGCGGCGGTTCTCGACAACAGTTACTCGGCGTCCGGATCGCAGGAAAAGCGCCGCCGTCCGCTAGGCGTTGCGATCGCGGCGCACTCGCTGCTTCAGGAAGCAAGCGACACATATCGGTCGTTCTGGACGTCTCCCATCGATTCGCCCGTTCTGGCGTCGCCGCGCGGTCAGACGGATATCGCGACGCCGCTGCTGGACGCGCTGGAATGGAAGCCCGAGACAATTGTGATCGTCTCCGACGCGTTTGAAAACGATCCGCCTCGCGGCGCCTCGGAAGTGCTCCGCGTCTTCCGCGAGCGGCTGGATCCGGAAGCCGAGGTCACCATCATCCATTGCAACCCCGTGTTCCATTCGGATGACTTTACCTTGCAGGGACTGAGCCCATATATCCCGACAGTCGGTCTGCGCGATGGGGAAGACTTGCCGACGATGCTGGAATTCGCCCGCTTCGCCAGCGGCGCCGCCGCGCTTTCGGAGCTGGAAGCACATCTGTCTTCGCGGGTGGCGCACTTGCTGCGCTCGCCGAAATCCCGAGATGTAGCCGACTTGGAAATCGAGGGGGATGAGGCGACCGAATGACAACCCATGCGAAACCGATTACGGAAATTTCGCTCGCGGGCCTGGAGATCGCCCCATCGCAGGTCTGCGGCGCAATGCGCCTTGTCCCGCTGCTGCGCCACAAGGCGCCCGGCGACCTTCGGCTCGCCCGCCGCAATTATCGCGATAATCTGACTATTACCGCCACCAGCGGCGCGCCGGGAGGACGAGGTCCGCACTACGCCTCTTATGTCCCGCACGGAATGGTCATCGATTGGAGCGACGACGGCTCGCCCGCCGCATCTCATGGCGGACAGATACGACGCGATGGAAGCAGTTTTAACGTCTGCGGAATGAATATTCGCGTCTTGTCGCGCATGGCGAAGCGAGAAGCAGGAAACCGCCTGCGATTCCTGCCTCTGCATCTGGCGATGGAGGGCTTTCTCTCGCTATTCTTCTCCGGCCCCGAGATTGCCTGGCAGGAGTTTTCACGTAAGTTTCGGAACAATGGTTTCCAATCACGCTGGGAGCTCGCGATGTCCGGGCGGCGCATTGACGGCATGGAAGAAGCCCTGCGCGTCTTTGAAATCCACGAAGATCAGGTCGGTATGCTGATCTTCATCGCCGAAGAAATGGCCTCGGCGTTTGTCGTCTCCCACCCGGATGACTATCGCGCCTTGCACGAAACCCTGCTGCTGGATTTCTACAGCGAGCTTCTGGCCCAGTACGCCTTGCTCTGGAATACGTCTATTCCAATGGACCTCTCCGTCAAGGACGCGAACGCTACCGACCTCGCCAGCCTGCGCGCCGAAATTGGGCGTGTTCGCGCCGACTGGGGCGAGTTTCATGGCTTCATGGCGTCGAACCTGATCGGACGCACGACGATATCAGAGCCCATTTATCAGGCTGGCCCCTTCGCCTTGCAGCGCTTCATCACGTCTCTCGATCCCAAAACCGAGAACCACATCGGTGAGGCCATCGTTCGAGACGACGGCATGCTGGAGTATCTAAAAACCTATCGTCTCTCCGGCGCGCAGACCCGGCGCGCTTATCTTCTCAGCCAGCTCGCCGAACACGGCTGGCAGCTCGACGCCGCCGCCGAAGCGCTGCAAACCACGCGCGACGAACTCGTTCTGCGCCTGGAAAAAGCTGGCTTTGGCTATATCCTCAACCCACAAGTCCTCGCCGCAGCGCAGACGACTAAGTGGAAGCAGCGGCGCATTCCATAACGTCCTTATATCTCCAGAGCGCATGTATTTCTGCCGACAATAGCGTCATCAGGCCGGCCTTGTAGCCGGCTCTTACACCTTGTCGTCTTGCAGGAGCACCCGTTCGAATGTCACTCCCGAAAATCAAATTGCGTTCCATTGCGCAGAAACTCTGTCTTGCGGTGGGCCTCGCCACCGGCGCGGTTTTGATCGCCACATCCTGGTTCAGCTATCATGCGAGCCGTCAACTGCTGGAGCAGCAGGCCGACGCCAAGGCGATGGGTCTGCTGACTTCCACGGCGCAGCGGCTCGATACCTACATTCAGCGCTGCGGCGCGCGCACCGACGCCGTCGCCGCACGCCAGCTTGGGGATGGCGCCGTTCCAAACAAGGAGATTGGGCCGTATCTGGTCCGTCTGCTGAACGAAGCGCCGGCATCCGACGCCTTCGACTTCTATATCGCCTACGATCAGATTAACTGGAAGGACAAGCTGTCCAACCAGCTGGTGACACGCAAAAGCTTTCCGAATATCCTCAAGCCAGACTACGACTATCACGACGCGTCCCAGGAATGGTACAACGGCCCCAAGAAAAGCGGCAAGCCCTATGTCACTGAGCCGTACTACGACGACGGCGGCGGCAACATTGCGATGGTCAGCTACACGCGGCCGATCTACGACAGCAAGCACACGTTGCTCGCGATCACAGGAACCGACCTTGGACTGGACGAGCTGCGCTCGATCATGGGGGGAATCCACCTTTTAGATGGCGCGAGCCAGTCTCAGGAGTTTGGCTTTTTGGTCAGCCGGGGCGGCCTGCTCATCACCCACCCGGACGAGAATTTACTCTTGCGCAAAGGCTTTGCGGGCACTCCCGCCAAATCCCTCCCGGATGGTCAGAAGCTCGCCGACGCGGATCATGGAACGCAGGAGATCAAGATCAAAGGCGAATGGCGGCGTGTCTACTGGGCCACGGCGCCCTTCACCGGCTGGCGCGTCGTGATGAATGTCTCACAGGACGCCATTCTCGCCCCCAGCATCGCGCTCCGTAACCAGGCCATGGCGATCAGCGGCGTCGCGCTTCTTTTGATGCTGGCGCTCGTTTGGCTGATCGCCACACGTCTGGGCCGTGCACTGGCGCCAATGGCGGTCGCCGCCGAAGCGCTCGCCAAGGGCGATGTGGATCAGACGATCGATGTCCACAGCAATGACGAAGTGGGCCGGATCGCCGACGCCTTTAGATCGTTGATCATCTACCAGAAAGAAATGGCGCACGCGGCGGAACGTATCGCGGCCGGAGATTTGCGGCAGACCACACAGCCGCAATCGGATCGTGATACTTTGGGACACGCCTTCCAGGCCATGGGAACCAACCTGCGGCGCCTGATCGGCGAGGTCGGCGCGAGCGCGGCCACCGTGACAGGGTCGGCGGCGCATCTGGCGGGCACGGCGCGCAACGTTGGGCTCTCCACGGAAGAGATCACGGAGACCATGCGTGAAGTGGCGACGGCGTCCGAGCAGTCGGCGCGCGGCGCGGGCGATGTCGCCCACAGCAACTCGGTCCAGGCAAACTCGGTTGCGGACAGCATGGCGCTGATGCGAAAACTGGCGGAGAGCGTAGACCTTGTCGCCGAAGGAGCAGCCTTTGCCGCCGCCGAAGCGTCGAGCGCCAGCAGCGCAGCATCCCAGGGAGCGCGCACGGTGGAGGCCACCGTTCAGGGCATGCAGAACATCCACCGGACAGTCAGCCAGTCGGCGCAGATCATGGAAAGCCTGGGCGCCGCTTCTCAGCGTATCGGCGGCATCGTCGAAACTATCGACGCCATCGCCGCACAGACCAATCTCCTCGCGCTGAACGCCGCCATCGAAGCGGCGCGGGCGGGTGAATCGGGACGTGGCTTCGCCGTCGTCGCCGATGAAGTGCGCAAGCTCGCCGAGCGCTCCGGCGCGGCGACCCGCGAGATCGGCGCGCTGATCGGTGAAGTGCAGACCCGCACACAGGAAGCGATCGCGTCGATGGACGCTGGCCGCAAGGACGTGGAGAACGGCGCATCGCAGGCTGAACAGGCGGGCGCGGCGCTGAACGAGATCCAGAAAGTCGTCGAATCCGTCACCGCCCGAGCGGTGGAAATTCGCGAAGCGGCTTCGCAGATGCGCGGCACATCCATTGAAGTCTCGCAGGCGATCTCGTCGGTCGCCACGGCCGTCGATCAAAACAGCGCGGCGGCCGAGGAGATGTCGGCGTCCGCCGAGGAAGTCTCTGCTTCGATCCAAACCGTGTCGGCGACGACCGAGCAGCAAAGCAGCGCCGTCGAAGACTTGGTCACGGCCTCCGGCGAGCTGGCCCAGATCGCGGAAGCGCTCCAGCACAGTGTGTCGCGTTTCACCCTCGACGATGCCGAGGCCACGCAGCCTGCGGCAAGCAGTCGACCAAAACTGCGCATCGCATAGTCCGCATCATCCGGCAATCGCTCACAGACCGTCTGTAAGGTTTTCCTTGCGGGCGGTCTTGTTTTTTGCACAGTGCAGCCACTGACCAACTGCCCGCACTTTACGAATCGCATGGAGCCCTTCCCCAACTTTTCGCTTTCCCTTGCGCGATATCCTGAGTACAAAGCATCGCCAAGCGAGCTGAAGTACGATAAGGAGTTGAACATTGAAGCCCAATCACGCCGTCACTTTCGTAATGCTCTGCGGCCTGGCGGCTGCGGACAACGTAATCAGTCGCCACTGCATGCAGGCGCATGCAACAGCCGTATATCGAACCGCGTCTTCGCAAGCTCCCGCGCCGCTAGTCACATATTCGGCGGATCTACGGCGGCGGTTCTTATGGTCGGACTGCCGAGGATTTCCAGAGGAAGGATACGAATGCGTGGCGCTCATCCATCATGCGCGGGTGACGCACGATCTGCATGAGTTGCATTTGTTACAAGCGGCGCACCGCCGGCATATCCGCATTCTGTTAAGGCGTTATATTGAAGCCAATGATCCCTCATACACGCATCCAGCGACTAAGCATCGCAGCGCGTCCCAATAAAACTCTCGTTCACGATAAAGGAAAAATCAATGTTCAAGATCCGTTTCGCCACCCGCAAGCGCTGCTGCGCCTTCACGCTTATCGAACTACTCGTTGTCATCGCCATTATTGCTATAATTGCAGCAATCCTGTTTCCTGTATTCGCCCAGGCCCGCGAGAAAGCGCGTCAGATCTCCTGTTCCTCCAACTTGCGGCAGATCGGCCTTGCAACACTCCAGTATGTGCAGGACAACGATGAGACGTATTTCCCGTGGCAAGAGAATGATCCGTTCGGCGTCAAATTCTGGGATGGTTACCGCGATTTCGCCCACAGCAAATACGACGCGACCGCCGGATTTTTGCAGCCGTACATGAAGAGCACGCAGATTGAGGATTGCCGTTCCGCCGCCGGATCTCTCCCGGTCGGCACAAACTTTTCAAATGAGATTTTCGCCGCCTATGGAACCAATATGGAGATGTTCGCCCGGGATCATATGCTGGTGTCCGCGACTCTCGCCGAGGTCAAAGCGCCCTCCGACACGGTTTACATGGCGGATGCGGCGCAGTTCCAAACTCCGAACGGCCCTCTGACAAGAGTGAATGAATTGAACAGTCCTTCCGATGGCGGGGGCAGCGTTCACGGCATTCACACCGGCTTCGCCAACGTGCTCTGGACGGATGGACACGTGAAGGCGGTTCGTCCGACGCCGCCGACCGCCCCCAGCGGCGGCACGACGGTTGCTTCATACGTTGCGAACAACATGGGCGCGATTGTTCCGCAGGCGTCGGTGAGCGCGGATCCAGATTATTACTTTAAGCTTGAGAAGTAACCGCATGTGAAATGCGCCCATGAAGGAGGTGTTCTCAGTCATCGCCCCCGACGCATCTTAAGCCGGCTGACGGAGCTGCGCCTGCCGATAAATCCGATCCAGCGCTGGATGCGCTCGTCCTGCTTCAGCAGTTCGATCGTGTTCAGCGTTTTTTCCAGCGTCTTCACATCGAACAGCACATGCAGCTGCCGGTGGCAGTCATTGCAAAGCCGCACCATCTCCTTGCCCTTGCGGGATTTAGGCACAAGGTGATGCTTCGTCGTGTGACTTTCGGGAACCTCACGGTCACAGATCGGACAGTTGACATAGTCCTCAGACGTGGTAAAGCGCATACCATAAAAACAATTCGGCAGAGAGCAGCGTTCCTTGTTTGGCCATTTTCGCGGTAAACTTTCCACTTGTTGGGAGATCATGAAAATGGCTTACGAGATCAAAGACATCGCTCCCGGCCTTTGGATCTGGCGCGTTCCCCATCCGCACTGGAAGCCTGGCTTCGATTGGAATCAGATCGTGACTTCGACGGTCGTGGAAGCGGGCGGTGAAATCGTCGTGATCGATCCATTGGCGCCGCCAAATGACGCGGCAGAAATTTGGGCGCGGCTGGATGCGCGGCCGCCGACGGCGATTGCAATTCTCAAACCAGATCATGTGCGGGATGTGGACGCCTTTGTCCGGCGGTACAATATCCCTGCGTACGGGCCGAGCTTGTTTTGGCGGGATGATATTCCAGTGACGCAGCTTACGCCTATCGATCCAGGAACGGTGCTGCCAGGCGGATTGGTTGCGCTTTACGACGGACGAGGACGCGGCGAGACGCCGCTGTGGCTGCCGGAGCAGCGGGCGCTGGTCTTCGCGGACGCGCTGACGGCTCCCGGCGGCGACCTGCGCATCTGGTCGACGCCATGGCACAAGAAACGCACGCTCCCGGCGCTGAGGGCGCTGCTCGATCTGCCGTTCGAGCACGTGATTGTATCGCACGGCGAACCAGTACACGATCGCGCCGCATATGAACGCGCCCTGGAACAGCCCCCCTTTGCGGGATAAGCCGCAATGGCTCTACTCCATGCTTCAAACACGGCGCCCAGGCTAAGAAAATTCATGGGCGCCGAAACTCCCTGAGCGCTTTTCTTGCTGTATAATTTGCTATCTCGCAGACGAACATCCAATTTCGCCATTTGCTGCTTGCAGCTGGAAACGCGACATCCATGCTCCGCACGACGATTGAAAGCATTCTACAATCTTCCTCTCTCACCGAAGAGATGAACCATTGTCTCAGTCCCTGGGTGGACTTACCGCAAGCGCCGTTCTCCGCCGTTTCCCAGCGTGTCGCCGACATGTCTACCGCGACCCCGCCAGCAAGACCAACTGGGTCCTCGTGCAGCGCGACGCCGAGCAATAGATAACGCAGCATGGAAAGGTTAAGCCACTCCCCAAGGCGCACCGCCGGCTGGCCCGCACAACAGCGAAGCATTCACCAAATTCCCTGAGCCATGACTTTGCCAAGCTTCGTACTGCTCGTCAGGACCGCAAACTAACTCTGTCCCGTCCTCAAACTCCAGCCGGCATTCTCCCTCGGACGAAGCATGAAACGCGGATACCTCTTGAAAGAGAAGCGACAGCAGCGGACAAAGCGTTGCGCTCTTCGCGTAATAACACTCGCAGGCCTCGCCGCCTGCGGTCAGCAGAGTGACTGGCGCTTCAAAGATGACCGCCAGATCACGTTCCCGAGTCCACATGTGAACGTGAATTTGATAATCGAATTTGAGTTGCGTGACCTTCAGCCCTTCCAAACTCCACTCACGCCATTGCACTGATGTATCCATATTTCCCTCAAACAGCGTTATTCGTTGACCGTCCAGCACTTCGGCTCCGACCAGAATTTATTCTAACACAGAAGTCCGGCTGTAGCGCCAAAAGAACGGGTAATCCTGTTGACGCAACGCCCCATCCGTGGTACACTTTCCATGCGCCTGGGGGCGCTTCCAATCCGCGGAAAGAGCCGTGCTCACCCTATCGTTGCTTTGGCTTCGTATCCACGAACCTCTTCAGCCTGACCATGCGGACACGCAGGCGTTAAGGGAGTTCGTATGTCTGATTTCTCGTCTATGCCCATTGGCGTCGATCTCGCTCAGCTTCGCACACAGGCGAAGGAGCTTCTTCAGGCCGTTCAGGCCAGTTCGCCGGAAGCCGTCACGCGGTTTCGTGCGCATCACCCCCGTTTTCCTATTGCCTCTCCAAAATTGACCGATGCGCAGTTGGTGCTCGCACGCGAGCTTGGGTATCCGAGCTGGCCGAAGCTTGTCGCCGCCGCGCGGACGGCGACGATGGGCGCCGCCGATGCTTTTGTCGAAGCGGCGATCGTGGGCAAGCTCGATCGAGCGCAGGCGCTTTTGAATGACCGTCCAAATCTCACGCAGGCAACGATTTATACGGCTTGTGTTTATGGCGACGTCGATGCGCTGCGGCGATGCTTAGAGAATGATCGCGGGTTGGCAAACGCGGTGGGCGGCCCCCGAAAACGTCCTCCGCTGCTTTACGCTGCTTTCTCTCGCATCTTTCATGTCGTGGAGCGGCGGCCTCATTTGCTTGAAACAGTGAAAATGCTTCTGAGCGCGGGCGCGGACCCGAATGCGGCGTATCGGGAAGCGCCATGGGAAGACAGCCCCCTGCCTGCGCTGTACGGCGCGGTCGGCGTTCTGAACGACGCCGAGCTTGCGGGAATATTGCTGGACGCCGGCGCCAATCTGAACGACAATGAGTCGCTCTACCATTCGTGCGATCATGTGGCGAATGATTGTACGGAACTGCTGCTGCGGCGCGGCGCGGACCCAAATAGCGTCAACGCACTGGCCCATCAATTAGACTCTGAGGATCCCGAAGGCTTGCGTCTCTTTCTGAGCCATGGCGCGGACCCGAACCGGAGCGCGCCCACGGGCGGGAACGCGCTGCACTGGGCAATTCTGAGGCGGCGGAGCGTCGAATGCATTGGACTGCTTCTCGAATATGGAGCCGATGTCGAGGCGCAAAGCGCCGAAGGCGTAACGCCATATCGGATGGCGGTGCGCTCGGGACAACGTGAGACGGCGGCATTGCTGGAAGCGCACGGCGCGGATACGGCGCTCAAGGCCGAGGACCATATTATTGGAGCGCTCGCCTCGGGAGACGCCAGTCAGCTGAAAACTGTCAAAACGAATCACCCGGAGGCGCTTACGGAGGCGCTCGCTCAGCATGGCGCGCTGCTTGCGGAGATGGCGGGCGACGGCCGCACGGACGCCGTGCGTCTGCTGCTCGACCTTGGCGTTTCTCCGGACACGCGCGGCGCGCACCATGGGACAGCCCTGCACTGGGCTTCTTGGCAGGCCCGCCCGGACGTGGTCCGGCTGCTCACCGAGCGAGGCGCTTCTCTGGAAATCATGGGAGCGAATTTCGGGGCGACGCCGCTGCAATGGGCGATCCACGGCGCGGATAATAATCCAGAGCGGCCCTGGGAAACCTTCGTTGAGACATTTCAAGCGCTGATGGAGGCCGGCGCGGCGCTCGATCCCTCATGGCTGGAGGAGGCGAGCGAAAAGGTGCGCGTCGCCTTCATATCTTTTTCATCTTCATCCGTTATCATATAGCTACGAAACGGGTATCGTCTGGCCTTAGCAAAAATTGTTAAGGCCAGATTGTAACGCAAGCCTGCGAAATACGTCTGAACAACTAGAAAGACAAAGCGTCTAACCTCGTTGAGTAATCTTATGTCGATTTCCATCCCTACCGAAGCCATATCCACCCCCAATCATGCCGTTCTCAAGGACGGGTTTGAATGGGTCGATCTTGAACTCGTCAAACCGACTGAGGAAGCCATTCGACTGTCGCCCGGCGACTTCGCGCTGAAGAACCAGGTGCTGCCATTGTCGGTCGAGGACGGCGTTCTGGTCGCCGCGATCGGAGCGCCGGAAGCGCTAGTCGCGGTGGACGAATTGGGCCTGCTGATCCGGATGCCCACCCGCGCGGTGCTGGCGTCGCCGGCCTTTGTGCGCGAGAAGATCGAAGAGATTTTCTTAGAGCGAATTCTGGCGGGCCTGCCCGGCGAATCCGAGAACTCGACGCTAGCCGAAGCCGACGACACCACGGACCTCGCCGACCTGCAAAAGATGGCGGGTGAGACCGCCGTCATCCAGATGGTCAACTTGATCTTCGCCCAGGCCGTGCGCGACAGCGCGAGCGACATCCACGTAGAGCCGTACGACCGTGACGTGAAGATCCGTTATCGTGTGGACGGCATGCTGCGCGAAGTCATGTCACCTCCCAAGCGAATGCATGCGGCCATCATCTCCCGTCTCAAAATCTTGGGCGAAATGAACATCGCCGAGCGCCGCCTGCCGCAGGACGGTCGTATCAAAATCGTGATCGCCGGCCGGCCGATCGATGTCCGCGTCAGCATCGTCCCCACAGTCTACGGCGAGCGCGCCGTCATGCGTATTCTCGATAAGAATACGGCGATGCTTGGCCTGGAAGAGCTCGGCATGCGGGCCGACACGCTGGCGAAGTATCGCCAGATGATCAGCCTGCCCTATGGCGTTATCCTCGCCACGGGGCCGACAGGCTCGGGAAAATCGACCTCGCTCTACGCCTCACTGCGTGAGATCTGGTCGCCGACCACGAACATTCTCACAGTCGAAGACCCGGTGGAGTACCAGTTGGCGGGCATCGGACAGATCCCGATCCGGCCAGCCATCGGCCTCACCTTCGCCAACGGCCTGCGCTCCATTGTTCGACAGGATCCGGACGTGATCATGGTCGGCGAAATTCGCGACCAGGAAACGGCGGACATCGCGATCAACGCGGCGCTGACGGGACACTTAGTCTTCAGCACCCTGCATACCAACGACGCCCCCGGCGCGGTGACCCGACTCCTGGATATGGGCGTGGAGCCGTATCTGGTCGCGTCGTCGCTGATCGGCGCTATCGCCCAGCGATTGGTGCGCCGCAACTGCCCATTTTGCAGCGTCCCCGACGCCCTCAAGCCCGAGATGCTGGACGCGCTGGGGCTTACAGGAAACGAATGGGTCGGCGAAGCGCCATTTCGGCGTGGACGCGGCTGCGACCGGTGCCAGCAGAGCGGTTACAAAGGCCGAGTCGGTCTTTATGAACTGTTCACCATTGACGAAACGATCCGGCGGATGACGGTCGCTCGCTCCAGCTCCAACGATATGAAGGACCACGCCGTAAAGACTCACGGCATGCGAACTCTGATGGGCGACGGCGTTCTGGCTGTGCTGGAAGGCAAGACTACCCCGGAAGAAGTCCTGCGCGTCAGCCGGCGGGAATCAGTCTAAATGGCTCAGCTCACCTACGATTACACAGCCATGGACGCCGCCGGGGCGCGGCGCTCGGGATCGGTCGACGCGGAAACGCGCGACGCGGCGATTGCGCGGCTTGCCGCCGAAGGCCGCTTTGTGCTGGATATTCGGGAAGCGAGCAGCGCCGGCGCCTCGCCGATCGCCACGGGGAGCCACAAGGCGCCCTCCCGCCAGGATCTCGCGCTGTTCACGCGCCGCCTCGCGGACCTTTCTTCGGCAGGCCTGCCGCTGGACCGCGTACTGCAAGTCGTGAGCGAACAATCGGAGAGCGCGACGCTCAAGCGCGTCGCCGACGAGGCGCTCGCGGATGTGCGCTCGGGTATGTCGGTCAGTCAGGCGCTGTCCAAGCATCCCAAGTATTTCAACGCGATCTTCACAGAGACGCTGCGCGCCGGCGAGGCGAGCGGCCAGTTCGGCGATGTCGCGGCGCGGCTCGCGGAGTATCAAGAATCCGATGTCATGCGCCGCGGGCAAATCGTCGGCGCGCTCGTCTACCCTGCTGTCCTGGCGTCCACGTCACTGTTCGTCGTGGTCTTTCTCGTGACGTTCGTTCTGCCGCGATTGGCGCCAGTGTTCAAGGACATGGGATCGGACCTTCCGGCCACAACCAAGGTGCTGCTGGCAGGCGTCAACTTCGCCACGCACTATTGGTTTATTATTCTGGCGGCGACCATCGGGATCATCGTCGGCCTGCGTCTGTGGCTGATGACCCCGGCGGGCGCTTACTCAAAAGATAAGTTTCTGCTGAATGCGCCCATTATTGGGCCGGTCATCCAGAAGGGAACGGTCTCCCGTTTCAGCCGCGTTTTGGGGACGCTCGTCCATGGCGGCGTTCCGATCCTGGAGGCGCTCCAGATCGCCGGTCTTTCGGCCAGCAATAAAGTGTTCCAGCGCAGCGCGCTGCTCGTCGAGGATGAAGTCCGCGCCGGCCGGCCGATCGCCGAAGCCATGCGCGACGCCGGCGCGTTCCCGCCCGTGCTCACGCACATGGTCGCCGTCGGCGAGGAAACCGGCAACCTTCCCAAAATGCTCGAACGCGTCTCCGACAGTCTGGACTTCGAAGTCGATACGGGAATGCGCCGTCTTGTATCGCTTGTCGAGCCGATCATTGTCCTCACCCTCGGAACGTTTGTCGGGTTCGTCGTCCTGTCCGTGCTGCTCCCTATCTTCCAAGCGCAGAATTTAGTCAAATGAAAAACAGAAAACTCTACAGATCACACTCGTCACTGAAGTCCCGCCGTGGATTTACGCTCATTGAGCTGCTCGTCGTCATCTTGATCCTCTCGATCCTGGCGGCGCTCATCGTCCCGCGTCTCGTC
>NZ_JBDSQY010000039.1:0-42685 GCF_039929585.1 Capsulimonas sp. | reverse complement strand
AACGCCCCCTTTCCCGCCCGAAGGGCCTTTAGCAGGGAAAGGGGGAAATCGAGCTTTAGCTCGATGGGGGGATGGGGTCAGCGTCTTCAGCCGGCATTTCCAGATGCGGCTCGCCCACCGAAGGCTGTTCTTCAAACTTCAACTCATCGTCCGCCTGCGGCTGTTCCTCCACCATCGGAGTCTCCTCTGCCTTGGCCTGCTCGTCCGCCTTCGGCTCTTCAGCCTTGGAATGCTCCTCGGCTTTTCGGCGGAGCAGGGAGCGCTTGGGTTTGGGCTTGGGTTTGCGCAGGCGAAACGCCTCGATCTTGTTTTGGTGGTTGATCTGGTAGTAGGTGAACTCAGGCATTCCGTCGATCTCGGCCTCGGGATCGAAGGCGGCCATCGTCAATTTGCCTTCGGGCAGGAAGGCGCCGGTATCGATGCCGACTTTGTTCCCCATGACCAGCGGCTGAAGGGTCGGGATGATGGTATGGCCGAAGACGACAATCGCGCCAAAGTCTTGTTCGCTGTCGATGAACTCGTCGCGGATCCAGAGGCGCGGATCGCGCTGCATCGGCTCGAAGCCTTCGGGGGGGATGCCGGCGTGGACGAAATGGTAACGGCCGGCGGGAAATTCCAGCTGAGTGCTGGCGATCAGGTCGCGGTCGGCTTCCGGGAGCTGGCTGAACCATTCCGGCGAGTGGATAATGCCGTAGCTGGCAAGTGTTTCCCAGCCGCCGTTGAAGAGCCAGAGGCTTTCTTCTTCGGGATCGAAGCGCGCCGTCAGCAGCATGTCTTCATGGTTACCGCGCAGGAACACGACATTGTCGGCGCCGTGGAGATTGCGGAACTGGTGCAGCAGCTCAAAGACCCCTCGGCTGTCCGGCCCGCGGTCGACATAGTCGCCCATAAAGACGACCATATCCTGCGGCTCCAAAAGGCTCTGGATCAGAAAGTTGAGCGCCGTGGCAAGCATTTCGGCCTGCCCATGTATGTCCCCAATCGCGTAAATCATGAGAATGTTGAGCCAAGCAAAACGGCGGCCTCGCGGCCGCCGTTTCGCGAGAGGCTACTGGAGGATGAACTCGACTTTCTTCTTGTCGAAGCCTTCCGGCTCTTTTTTGGAGTCGAACGTCCAGCGGTTGGCGCGCTCCGAGAACGCAGTGTAGCCGCTCAGAATGCTCGCCAGCAGGCGGCGCGGCGTGCGGCGGACGATGTTGACTTCCGTCAGCAGGGTCAGGAACGAAGCGCCCTTGTGGTAGTGCTCCAGGATCGTGCGCACAATATCGTAGGTCGATACGGGGCCGCCCTCGACTTCCGCGCGGTAATCGGTCAGCACGGCGAAACGATCGGCGCTCACGTATACGTCCTTGTCCGTCTCGTTGCCAAACACGAACTTGAACTCGGCGGGATCGTCCGTTTTCTCCAGCGTGAAGACCGCGCCGGAGTCGGCGGCGATCTCGGCGTAGACATCGAACAGGCCGTAGACGAGCTGGACGTTGTAGTCGACATACACCGAGTACGCCACGCCTTCGACGTCGCGTAGGGTTACTTCAACGATGTTCGGCTCGGCCGGGAAGAAGCCGCGCGGGATCTGAGCCAGCGGGAAGGTGCCGATCTCTTTGTGGTGCGACTTCAGCACGAGACGCAGCGACTTGGAGGCGGCGGAAACGCCGGAGGGCCACAGCGTGTCGGCGCCGTCTTCCTGATCGTTGACATCCTGCGCGATCGGGTCCAGAACGGCGTCCTGAAGGCCGCGATCGAAGGCGTCGTCGGACAGCATTTGATCGAGGACTTCACCGTCGGCCATCTCGAAGCGCGGGAGAGCTGGGAAGGTCAGCGATTCGGGCACTTGTCCCAGGTAAGGCGGCAAGGTGTCCGGCGCCTGGAAGCGATTGGCGCCGACCCAGATGAAGTCATCGGGCTGCGAGCGAAGATATTCGGTCAGAGTGACAACATCCTCGTCGAATGTCTTGGCGCCGGGCGCCACTTCCAGAACGTTCTCCAGAAGCTCCTGCGCGGTGACCACTTCGTCGCGGTCCGCGAAGTAGCGCTGCAGTTCGACCAGATCGCCTTCGGTGACGGACAGGGGCGCGGCGGGTTCATCGCTGACTTCCGGCGCGGCGTCATCGGCGCTTTCGCCGACCTGCGCGGCCAGGGCGGCCCAGGCGGCGCACACATCCTCCAGCACGGCGGCGGAGGCCCAGCGGTGCTCCGGAAGCGCGATAAAGAGATCGGGGCTGCGGAACATCGATTCGTAGAGCGCGGGACCGTCGAAGTCATCGCCCAGCGACTTCCAGGCGTAGTACTGGACCACGCGGTTGTCGATCGGGGCGCCATCGACCGAGTCGACCAGGACGCTGGCGGAGCCGACAGGATCGCTCTCCCAGTCCAGACCGGCGGCGGTTTCCGCGAACGGGGCGACGCTGTCCGCGGTCAGATAGTTGTAGAAGAGGACATCGGCTTCCTTGGGGCTCTCGACGTTCAGCAGCCAGGAGCTCAGGCCGAATGCGTTATCGCCGGCGGGGAAGTAGGCGGTTCCCCGGAACAGGCGCGGCGCGACTTGATCGAAGTGCTCGTGGACACGGCCATAGATGCGGCCGAGCTCCGTCGCGGCTTCGAGAACCGGCATCGGCTGGCCGTAGATCCCGACGATCTCCTCCAGCGTGCGGCCCACGGGGCGCTGCTTATCCAGGTAGCGCTGCGCGATGTCCCAGCGGCGGTCTACCGCAACAAAGCGGCGGGGGTTCGCGTCCAGCGTGTGCCGGACCAGCCCGGTCGTGATGCCTTCGTCGCCGATCTCACGGACCAGTTCGCTGATACGGACCGGCTCGCCCAGAGCGACCAGGGCCTGATGCAAGCGCGCGATCAGAAGTTCATTGGCGGTAGCCGCCTTGGGGTCGGCGTCTGTTTGCGCGCCGGTCTTCTTGCCGGTCGGCTTCTTTTCTGCGGTCTTCGTGGTCGCCATGCGTTCTCCTCGAGGTAATAAACAAATAGTGTGTGCGGCGCCCCGGCGCGCCCGAAACTTTACGGGTTAATGTCACGCAAATCTTGCAGCCGTTACGAGGTCAAATGCGACACTGCGGCGGCGCAGAGGTCGTAGGGAAGCGCTTCGGTGATCCGCGCGCGCACCACGGTTCCCGGCGCGGCGTCTGTCCCTGTCACCAAAACCTCGCCGTCGATTTCCGGCGCGTCCCGGAACGAGCGCCCCACGGCGGCTTCGCCCCGCCGGCTTTCGATGAGGACATCAAGATCGCGTCCGACCCAGCGGTCGTTGCGTTCGCGGCTGATCGGCTGCTGGATCGCCATGAGCGTGTCCTTGCGGCGGCGCATCACGGCGTCGGGAACGGGATCCGCCATTTCATGCGCAGGCGTCCCCTCTTCCGATGAGAATGTGAATACGCCGACACGGTCGAATTTGACATCCTGCACGAACTGGGCCAAGTTGTCGAACTGTTCCTCGGTCTCGCCAGGGAATCCGACCAGGAAGGTCGTGCGCAGGGTCAAATCCGGGATTGCCTCGCGCATTCTGTCAAAAAGACGGCGGTACTGATCGACATTACCGCCGCGCTTCATCTTGTTGAGCATGGCGTCATCGCCGTGCTGGAGCGGCATGTCGATGTAGGGAATGACCTGCGGCAGACTGTTGATCGCTTCAATGAGCGCCGGACGCACCATCGTGGGATAGCAGTACAGAAGACGGATCCACATAATCCCGGGCACGGCCGAAAGCTTTTCGAGCAGCTCGGGAAGCGCGAGGCGACCGTAGAGATCCATTCCATACGCCGTGGTGTCCTGAGCCACCAAGTTCAGTTCCAGCGCTCCGGATGCGGCGAGCTGCGTCGCTTCCTGAACCAATCGTTCGATCGGCTTGGAGCGATGCTTGCCGCGGATGCCCGGGATGGCGCAGAACGTGCAGGTATGGTCGCAGCCTTCGGAGACTTTAAGATACGCGGTCCAGGGGGCGCCCGAAGCGCGCAATCGAACCGGGGGAACCAGCGGGTATTTGTCGGCGACCGGAACCACGAGGTTCTTCATGCCTGGGCGCGGCCCAAAGACAACGTTGCCGACGGCGGGGGCGCTTTCGATTCCGAGAAACGCATCGACTTCCGGGATCTCCAGCGCCAGTTCGGCGCCATAACGCTGCGCGAGGCAGCCCGTGACGATGACGCGGGAGATCTTGCCGCGCTTTTTCAGCCGCACGGCGTCTAAGATCGCGTTGATGCTTTCTTCTTTAGCGCTCTCGATGAATCCGCAGGTATTGACGATCAGGACATCGGCGTCATTCTTGTCGCCCACGAACTGCACGTCGCCTTCACCGGCGAGCGCGCCGAGCATCTCCTCGCCGTCCACCTGATTTTTGGCGCAGCCCAGCTGCACCAGACCGACTTTGGTTGTCAAAAGTTCATTACTCCGGCGCCTGTTCGATCCCGGCGCACACAAAAACACCGCGATAGTTTACCCGGAAAGACAGAAGAGTGTCAAATCGCGATGCGCGCATTCCTTGACAAAATTGGTCTGTACGCACCATAATAATGGGGCTTAAGCACAGATTTTAAAGAAAAACTTGGAAATGTGGAGACTACCTTGGCGGAAAACGAAATCGACCCCGAAGAAATTTTTGACATAGCGATCATCGGCTCCGGGCCGGTCGGCCTGTATGCGGCGTACTACGCGGGGCTGCGTGGTATGAAGACGAAGATCATCGACAGCCTTCCCGAAGTCGGCGGCCAGCTTGCGGCGCTTTATCCGGAGAAGTACATCTTCGACGTCGCCGGCTACGCCAAAGTGTACGCCCGCGACCTCGTCGCGAACCTGAACGAGCAGGCGGCTCAGTACGAACCCACCCTGGCGCTCGACCAGAAGGTCACCAAACTGATCCCCGGCGACGTCATCACGCTGGAGACCGACAAGGGCCCAACGCACTACGCCAAGTCCGTAATCATCGCGGCCGGCGTCGGCGCGTTCCTGCCGCGCAAGATGGATATTCCTGGTATCGCAGAACTCGAAGGCCGCGGCCTGCACTACTTCGTCAGCGACAAGAGTTCGCTCGCGGGTAAGAAGCTCGTGATCGTCGGCGGCGGCGACAGCGCCTTCGACTGGTCGATCAACCTGCACGGCGACGCCGTCAGCGTCACCCAGATCCACCGCTCGGACAAGTTCAAGGCGCACGAAGACACGATCGAGAAGGTCAAGAGCCTGCCGATCGACCTGCGCACCTTCCACGAGCTCAAGGAAGTCCATGGCGAGGAGCACGTCGAAGCCGTCACGATCTTCGACAACCGCACCAAGGAAGAGTTCAAGCTTGAGTGCGAAGCGCTGCTGCTGAACCTCGGCTTCCTGACCAACCTTGGCCCGATCAAGGAATGGGGCCTGGAGATCGAGAAGAACTCCATCTTCGTCAACTCGCGCATGGAGACGAACATTGCGGGCGTCTACGCCGCCGGCGACATCTGCACCTACGACGGCAAGCTCAAGCTCATCGCCACCGGCTTCGGCGAAGCCGCCATCGCCGTCAACCACGCCAAGGGCTTCGTTGACCCCACCGCCAAAGTCAACCCCGGCCACTCCTCGGACCACGCCCCCGAGAAGCCGAAGCACTAACGCTTCGCCGCCAGAGACACCACGAAACAGCGCCTCCCCAGTCGGGAAGGCGCTGTTTTGTTTGCACCTTGTTGCCGCCCTACTCACTTCGTGGTAACATAAATAGTAATGACAACTGTCTGTCACCAGGCGAGGGAAAAAGCATGACACTGACACTTGATTTGACGCCGCAAGCCGAAGCAAAACTTTCGGAGGAAGCCGCACGCGCAGGGCTTTCGCTCGACCAATACGCGCTTCGCTTGCTCATGGAGAAGATCGCGGATTCTGCGGACTGGGTACAGAAACTCGCAGACGAAGTTGCTGGCCCCGGCTATGTCGCTGATTTGTCCCGCGAGGCTATTTATGCCGATTGAGAGTTCCTCCGTTTTGCTGGATACCAATATCCTAGTTCGCTTAGCTACTCCCTCAGATCCAAAGCACACTGAGGTGGTGAACATACTGGCAAAAATGGCAGCCGAAAATACGATTTTAAATATTTGCCCGCAAAACATGGGGGAACTTCGCCAAGTAGCAACGAGGCCGACAGCATCAAATGGGCTCGGCTGGACATCTACACAAACAGCGCTTGTCATGAACGCTTATGAGAGAAAGTTTGTTCTGATTCCAGAACCGCATGCGGTTTACACGATATGGCGTCGTATCGTCGCAGTCGCCGAAGCCAATCGTCTGGACGCAATACTGACTTATGAAGCTAAAGCTTTCGTAAAGTATGGTGTCGCTTCCGGGCTCACGATCTTAGATCCCGCAAACGTCTAAGTATCAATTATACAAGGGAATAAAACAGCGCCTCCTCAATTGGGGAGGCGCTGTTTCTCGGTGTCTCGTCTCCGTTAATACAGCATCGGTCCACTTTGCGATAGCGCTAACGAAAGGCGAGTCAGACATACTCGGCGAACGGATAACGGTCAGTCGCGTTTAAGGAGAGCATAGTCATGAGACAGCGGTGACACCGTCGAGAGTGAAGACGACGCGCTGGCGACGGCGGGAGTTGATCAGGTGCTACTTAATCGGGCGATGGTGTTTCTGCGGAAGCGGGTAGAGGACAAATAACTTATGATGGAAGTGCGATTTGATGTCAGGGTAGACTTTGCTCCGATTGACACAGAAGAAAAATGGCTTGCCGTCCGCGCCGCCGGAGATGCGCACTGGGCGGCGATCAAGAAGCTGTCGGTGACTACATCCCCACCCTCCGGTTGGAGTTGCCTCTCCCGGAAGATACCCTGCCTAAAGCGGTCAGAGGCTCGAAGCGGAGGGAACCGACGCGACGAGGTTCGACGGGGACGGCGGCGCCTGCCGGCGAGCGCGTCCAGGACTACGCGGAGAAGGCACTTCGGACTAATGGGCGGCCGCTGGACGAGGTGGATCTGGCGCGAGCCATGGAGGTTGCGGGGTGTACGACGATGTCCCCTGTATATGCGCGGCTGATGGCCCCATTCTGAGTAAAGAGGCGATGTTTGTGCGACAGGACGATAAATGGGCGCTGGCGGAATGGGAGGCAAAGCAGGAAGACAAATAAGTGACTGCTGGAGGGCATTAGGCGATGATGCTCTGCGTCTGGGCAATTTGTCCAGGCGGCGGCGATTGAAAACGATACGTTCCCCAATTCGTGGAGGAGACTCCTCTTCAGATGGCGAACATTAGTTTGCTAGCTTGATAGGGAGGATTTCTATGTCGCAGGATACTTTTATACACCCAAATGCACACCGGCCTAGCGAAGAGCGATTGCAACGAACGCTAACTTACGCTCTGGAGCAAGCTTCGGCTGCGTTGCGAATGAAAATTGATTCTATGTCAGATCATAAAGGACGGCTCACTATAAAGTGGGCTGCAACAGCGACTGAGGCAGAACGTCAATTCGTCAAGTCTGCATGGGAAGCTGAAAATGAACACGATATCGAGCATCGCAACATGGACGGATCGCTGATTCCATAAGGGCCTTGGTGGTCAAAAACCGGAGTGAACATGGTCAAAATACAAATTGTTGCAGTTGAACTGACCGGCGGCGAGTGGCACGAGCATATTAGCCGACTTTGGTGGGCGGTTGATGGTCGTTCAGACATTCCTGCGATGTGCGGTGTTTTCACGCGCGAGCAAATGGTCGCTTGGCTGAACGAAAGCGAGTTCAATAAGGCTTATGTCACAGATGGCGTGAACACAGTGTCGGTGCTGGTGGTCGAAGGACATGATCCGCCCTATGTTCGGACGAAGCGCGATGACGTTTGGACGGACAACTTGCTTTCGTTGCCTCGGAAGGTGGGGTAGCGCGGGGTCGGTGAGGTAAGTGGCGGAAGAAAGGAGAATTGGCCGATGGCAGGCATCGACAGAATATTTACAATTAACGGTGACGACAATAAAGTCGTCTTCAAGATCCTCGCGGACCACCGGCTTGAAATCTTTGTGCCTGATCCCAGCAATCACGATGAGACTTGACAGCTATGCAGCGATCGTGAGTATCGACGAACTGGCGATGGTGGCCGACGAACTGCGCATGTGGCAACGCGATCAGCAGAGCGGGAAGCTATTTTAGGAGTAAAGATGAGCGATCTGAAAATTACACTTATCCGTTTCTTCGGAGGTGATAGTCATGAGCATATTAGCCATTTCGAGTATGCTGTTCCGGCCGGTTTTGGTGTAAATGAGCGTGGCGGTGTCAAATCACGCGAGCAACTGGTTGAGGACATATTGAATGGGTCCCATACCGCATATGTACTGAAGGGGCTTTTTAAAATACCTCTGGTCGGAATTGAAGACCACAATCCTCAATACGTTCGAACTGTCCCTGACGACTCTCAGGAAGATAATCTTCTTAATCTGCCAGTGTTTAGGCATGTAGCTTACAAGGCATATTTAGTTAAGCTTCTCCTTCTTCAAACTTTAGATTTGGAAGCAATAACAATCCAGGCTGGAATGGATATTCCCGTGGAAGAGCGGTAGGGCGAGATTTTACGATGGGAACCGATGGAATATGTAGGGATCGGCCCTCAACGCACTGATTAACACTCATTCACACAGTCGTTACATCACACGCGGGTTCCTGGTGGTTATTAGTAGCGGTAGTTAGAGACGGATCAAACCATATCCAATGATCCGTTATTCTACATAATTTAAGGAAAAACTATGGCAGCAGAATTCCCTATTCGATTTTTTGATAATGAAGGTGATATTGTACCAACTTTCATTTGTGCTCTGTGTGGTGAACCTATTTCCGATGCATTTAAGAATGGATGGATTGGGTTCTATGACCAACAAACATCGACAGCTATACCACGCCGTGCTGCTGTCATTCTTCACAAAAATGTATGTATGCCCGCATGGGAAGAGAAGTACGGAAATTTTAATGGCGATCACGAATTCGACCACGTTCTCGATCAGTTAATCCACAACTCCTATAGGCATACTTCGGCAGAGGACCGTGAAGCGCGCAGAGTGAGTCGAGAGCGATATGGTGATTTAGATTGATCAGAAAAATAGAGTGGGAGTGATGAATGGCGTTCATGGCAGTAATCGTGGAAGCAGTGTCACGTCTCCACGCACTAAAGATACAAAAATTTTCTATTGATTCGCATTCGAACTTCTGTTTGTGGTAGACTCCGGCAAGTAAGCATCGATTTTGGTTTAAGGAGAATTGATTATGGAACGACCGGAATATTACGCAGAGAAGGCAAAAAACTGTCTCGCGTCCGCTTATGAGCTCACTCCGACGCTTATAGCAAATGAGGCCCCAATGATCCAAGCGGCGGCAGCCATGCGGTCTAGCTATGTTGCTGAAGCGCAGGTCTACGCGACTCTAGCGCTGGCGGCGACACAGGCCAAAGCGGCACCTGAAACGCCCGGCGACTGGTCAGGATCTGTTGTCGGCGAGCCGCCAGTGACGAATCCACCTGCTTGGTAATGAGGAGGCTTGGGCAACATGAAAGTTAGAGTAAATGAAGCACGGGCAGAGGCACGGATGTTTCTGGAAACTCCTCAGAAGCTCGCGTTTTATGTAGCGCAATCTTTACTTACATATGCGTCGTTTGGCGTCATGATTGAGGATGTTGAAGATGCGTTAGGAGTAGGAAGCGAGGAGAACATCCTGGTGAAGCTGACGCCTTTCGCTACTGAGCATGGATGGACTGCTAAAGAGCGTGTAGATGATAGAATATATTTTACTGATGTACTGAATTAACAACGCAGTGTAAGCAATGGAATGATGCATTGAGACACTGTAGCCATTGCAGCCAGACAAGCTGTCTGGACGCAGGGCGGTTGTAGGCTCCCCTACCCCACTTGCGGCGAGGCGGAGGAGTATCACACGCTGCGGCTGCTGGCGGGGATTAGGAGGCGGCTGGAGAAGTGAGGCGGGCGGGGCATCGATGGTAGCGGTGTAAATCGGCAGGCACTACAAGAATATATGCACACCATTTAGGACTTGGTCCAATATAAGTGAATCTTGTTAATCCTGAAATGCGGGAGTCTTTTCCGCTTTCGGTGTCGAATATAGCTGCATGATTGACCAAAACGCCATCCGGGCGCGCTTTGAGTGCGTGGCCGCCCATCTTGATGAACGCGACCGCCGAATATGGGCGGCGGCGGAAGCACGCGCGGCCGGATATGGCGGGATCCTGGCCGTCTCCCTGGCGACAAAAGTCGCCCGCAGCACCATTGGAAGAGGACTCAAAGATTTAGATCATCAGCCCCTCCTCGCAGGGAGCGTGCGGCGCGCCGGGGGCGGGAGACCGCCACTCATTCTGACGGACCCGACCTTAATTTCCGATCTCCAGCGGGTGATCGAGCCGACACTCATGGGCGATCCGATGCGTCCGCTCCTGTGGGTCTCCAAAAGTCTGGCCAAGATCGTGCTCGCCCTCAAGGAGTTGAACCATAGCGTCAGCAAGAACACCGTCAGTCGCTTGATCGAAGAAATTGGTTACCTGCGACTGGTCGTCCGTAAAACCGATGAGCGCAGCAGTCATCCCGATCGCGAGGCTCAGTTCGAGTATATCAACCAGCAGGCGACGGCGTTTCTGGCAGCGGAGCAGCCAGTCATTTCCGTCGACACCAAGAAGAAAGAACTGATCGGCAACTTCAAGAACGCCGGCAGTGACTATCGCGCTCGTGGATGCCCAGAACAGGTGCGTGTCCACGATTTTATCGATCCCGAGCTTGGCAAAGCCGTTCCGTACGGCGTCTACGACGTCGGCGCCAATACAGGCTATGTCTCCGTGGGCGTCGATCATGACACCGCGCAGTTTGCCGTCAATAGCATCCGCGCCTGGTGGCTTCTGATGGGACAAGCGCGCTATCCCAATGCGCAGCGGCTCATGATCAGCGCCGATGGCGGCGGATCCAATGGTTCTCGGGTTCGCATGTGGAAGCTTGAGCTTCAGAAGCTCGCCGACGAATTAGGGATCGAAATTTATGTTTGCCACTATCCCCCGGGGTGCTCCAAGTGGAATAAGATCGAGCACCGATTGTTTTGCCACATCACTCAGAACTGGCGGGGGACGCCCTTGACCAGTCGCATGGCGGTCGTGGAGTTGATCGCTGGGACGAAAACCACAACGGGATTGATCGTACGCAGTGAGCTGGACACCCGAGAATATCCGAGCGGCATTAAAGTCTCAGACGCGCAAATGGCCGATTTGAACATCAGCGGCAGTCAATTTCATCCCGATTGGAACTATCGGATCAGCCCCAACTCAGAAGAAGCGGTTATTTTTGAATAGGTCCTAAGAGATCGCCCTCGTAGTAGTCCCCCTCAACGAACGGCTCATTGACGAGAAGCATTAACGCCAAAGGAACGAGATAGTCCAGGCTGAACTTCTGCCCGATCAGGATACGCAAGTTTCCCGCAGTGAAATCCTTGAGCGGCACAGTGCGCAGACGATGGCATTCCGTCACGAGATGGCTGGGGTAATCTGGCTCGCCCCAATCTACGCCGTCAAGGTCTTGAAGCGTCTTGCTGAGCACAATAATTGTATTTCCTGGCGCTAAACTATTTCCCGCCGATGGGTGAACTGGCGCCAGGGGGAAGAGGATTTAGGGTCAAGGCAATCCCCGAGACACACAGAACAACCGCCGCGCATCCCATTAAAAGCAGAGCATTACGATGTTCACCGTTACGTCGATCGGGATCCGAGAAATGCCAGCAAAGGCCTACGATAAAGCCAATCATCGTACCCAGGGCGACCCCAATCCAGACATCGGAAAATCTGTCGGAGTGGTGCAGGAATCCTAAGCCAAGGCAAGCGCCAATCGCCTGCATGACATAAACAGAACGGACAACACGCCACAGCGCCTTCATCTCTTCCGGCGAAACCAGAGATCGCTCCATTCCACCCATATCTTCATCCCCAATCGCTTCCAGCTGACAAGTAAGCGTAATTTCGTAAAATGGCAGGAAAATCCTTCTTGCGCGTCGAAGTTTCAGAGCACGGTAAGTTTACAGGCTCCCATTTTCATACGCAATCCTCAATGACCCAATTTTCTCCATTCACACTGCGGTTTTTCGGTAAGTTTGAAGCCACACAGGGCGGCGTCCCCCTGCCTGGCCTGCATCTGCGCGAGGGCGAACGGCTGCTGGCGTATTTGACGCTGCATGCCGGGGAGCCTGTTGCATCCCGGGATTTGGCAATGAAGTTCTGGCCCGCCGAGGCGCAGGGTAGTTTGGACGGACAGGGCGACTTCCCCAGCGTTCGGCAGGCGCTGCGGTCGCTGCGGCAGGCGCTGGGACCAGACGCGGAGCGACTGACACGGCCGAGCCGGGCGGCTGTACAGCTGGATTTGACTGGGGTTGAGTGCGATATGCTCGCGTTCGATCGATTGGTTCGAATTGATGGCGATGCGGCCGCGCAGGCTGAGCGGGACGCCGTGGCGCTTTACCGGGGGGGGCTGCTGGATGGGTGGAGAGAGAATTGGGCAGTGGAGGCGCGGACGCAGCGGCGGCTCCAGTATGAAAACGTACTGCGGCGCCTGACGCTGCGGGCTCGTCGGGACGGGCGCGTAGAGGAGACGGAACAGTGGCTCCGCCTGCTGCTCGCTTCGCGGCCCAGTGACGAAGAGGCAGGACGCGATCTGCTCAGGGTGCTGGCGGTGGGCGGGCGTCACGCCGAGTCTCTTGGGGTACTAGAGAAGCTGTCACAGGCGGCGACGGGGGCGGGGCGGACGCTTGAGACGGACACGGTGGAACTGGCCGCAGAGTTGCGCCGGGCGCGGGAAACCGAGACGCCTCGCCCCGCTCCCGTTCCGACACCCGCCCCGGTTCGGGAGCTGGCGCAAGAGATGGAGACGCTGACACTGGATGCGCCTGGCGGCGCGGTGCCCATTCAATCGCCGTTCTATATTGAGCGTGTGACGGACGCGGAGTTCCATGCCGCCCTGACACGCGGCGACAGCATCGTGCTAGTCAAGGGCGCACGGCAAGTCGGCAAAACGTCACTGCTGGCGCGTGGACTTCAGCAGGCGCGCAGCGCCGGCGCTTCGGTCGTGACCACGGATTTCCAAAAGCTTAACGCCGATCAGCTCGCCACGCCCGATGCGCTCTACCGGGCGCTGGCCGCCGACATCGCGCGGCAGCTTGGGATTTCCGTCTCGCCGCGCGCCGTGTGGGACGAAGATTTCGGCCCGAACATGAACATGGAGCTGTTTCTGCGCCTGCACATCCTCCCCGCTCTCCCTGGGCCATTGCTCTGGGGGCTGGACGAAGTGGACCGCTTATTCTCCTGCCCCTTCGGCGGGGAAGTCTTTGGATTGTTTCGATCCTGGCATAACGAACGTTCGCTGGACCCCAGCAGCCCGCTGTGCCGATTGACCCTCGCCATCGCCTACGCCACTGAAGCGCATCTCTTCATCACCGATCCGAACCAGTCTCCGTTCAATGTCGGCACGCGACTGGCGCTGGCGGACTTCAACCCGACTGAGATCTCCGAACTCAATCGCCGCTACGGCAGCCCGTGGACGGTGGCCGATCTGGCGCGCTTTGGGGCGCTGGTCGGCGGCCAGCCGTACCTTGTGCGCCTGGGACTGGATCAGGCGGCGCAGGGCATCCCACCCGAACAGATCGAAGCGGAGGCCGTCGGCGACGACGGCTTGTTCGGCGAGCACCTGCGCCGTCTGTGGATGTCCCTTTCGCGGGCGCCCGCCGAGGCCGACGCCGTCCGAGACATAATCGACGGCCGCGGACGCCCATCCCCGGAATCATTCTTTCGCCTGCGCGCCGCCGGCATCCTTTCCGGGCCATCCTCACAGGAAGCCCAGTTCCGCTGTCCTCTCTACGCATCGTTCTTCGCCCGGCGTTTTAGAGATGAGTGATTGTCCCCGCAAGTGAGTCTTGTGGAGACAAGGCATTTCGTCACGTTTCGCGCCCCAATCGTCACACCGCCGTCACGAATGGCGTGTTAGACTCTTCTGGACAGCGGACGGATTGTCCGGGAGATGGTGACCAGCTTCCACATGAGCGACAACTTCTATATCACGGGCGGCACATTGCCGCCGGCGGCCGAATCTTATGTCGTACGCCGGGCGGACGCCGAGCTTCTGGACGGGCTGCGCGCCGGTGAGTTCTGCTATGTCCTCGACACGCGGCAGATGGGCAAGTCCAGCCTGATGGTGCGGACGGCGCAGCGTCTCCGGGAAGATGGCCGGCGTGTGGCGGTGCTGGATCTGACGGCGCTGGGGCAGAACCTCACGGTCGAGCAGTGGTACAGCGGCCTGCTGAGCCGGACGGCCACGCAGACGGGCCGAATGGCGGAGCTGATGGCCTTCTGGAAGGAGCACAAAGACCTGGGGCCAATGCAGCGCTTCCTCGAAGCACTGCGGGAGGTGCTGCTCACGCCGCCGCCCGGCGTCGATTCCGTCGCTGATCTGGTCTTGTTCGTGGACGAAATCGACGCTGTTCGCATCTTGCCGTTCTCTGCGGATGAGTTCTTCGCGGGCATCCGCGAGTGCTACAACCGACGCCCCCAGGACCCGGCGTTCGAGCGCCTGACATTCTGCCTGCTGGGAGTGGCCGCCCCCACGGATCTGGTTCGGGACACGCGCATCAGCCCGTTTAATATTGGACGCCGGATCGAATTGCGCGACTTCACGCTGGACGAAGCGGAGCCGCTGACCAAGGGATTGGCGGGAAAGGATTCGCGCGCCCGGCGCCTGATCCAGCGCATCCTCTCCTGGACGAACGGTCACCCATACATGACGCAGCGCCTGTGCCGGAGTGTCGCGGAACGATTGACCGCCGACAGTAAGCCGCTTGGCCCGCGTTACGACAGCGCGCTCGTGGACAACCGCTGCCGTGATTTGTTTTTGACGCACGCCGCCCAGGAAACCGACGACAATCTCGCATTCGTCCGTAACCGGCTGCTCCACAGTGAGGCCGATGTCGGAACGCTGCTGGACTTTTACTTAACGATCCGGCAGGGAAAGCGCGTGCGGGACGATCCCGCAAACCCGCTCTGCTCTCTGCTGCTGCTGTCCGGGATCGTGGCGCGGTCTGGAGACAGGCTGATCGTCCGCAATCGTATTTACGCGGAGGTATTTGACCGCGCCTGGGTGCTGTCGAGCCTGCCTGGGGAAGAAGTGCGTCGGCAGCGCCAGGCGTATCTGCGCGGCGCCCTGCGGACGGCGGCGGCGGGCGGCGCGATCCTGCTGCTGGTTGCGGCGCTGGCCGGGGTCGCCATCAACCGCGCCGATGTCGCGCGCCTCGCCACGGCGCGCGCCGTGGCGCAAAGCAAGCTGGCCGCCCATGAGGAAACGCTCGCGCGCGCGCGACTGAGCCGCGCGTATGTGGAAGACTCCACTCGTCTTGTGGACGCAGGCGATGCCGGCGCCGCATTGGCGCCCCTCGTGGAAGCGATGACACTGGATCACAACGACCCGACGCGCATGGTTCAGCACCGAATGCGCTTCGCCGCCGCTCTCGCGCTGGCGCCCCGGATCCAGTACTTATGGCAGCCCGGCGGCCCGCTGCGCTGGGCGTCGTATTCGCCCGATAAGAAGCGCGTCGCCGCCGCCGGCCAGGATGGGCGAGCGCATGTTTGGGATGTGGCGACGGGCCGTGAACTGCCGCTGACGATGGCCCATGACGGCGCGATCACCGACGCCGTCTTCAGCCCGGACAGCAGCCGATTGATGACCTGCGGCGAGGACGCGCGCGCGCGCGTGTGGGATCTAAACGCGCGCCGCCTGCTCTGGACACTGGGCCCGCTCGCCCCAATCCAGGAACTCAATCTGGCGCAGACGGATGGACGCACCCAGACAACACGGGCGGCATGGAGCCAGGACGGGCGCCGCATCGCCGTGGTCTGGGGCAGCGCCATGAACATCTGGAATATCCAGAAGAACGGCAAGCCGATCCTCGCAACTCCGCGGCCACAGCTTCCAGGCGCCCGTCTGTCCGGCATCGTGTTCTCTCCGAATGGCGAGCGAGCCACGATCATCGCCACGAACTTTATCGGTCTGCAGATCTCCATTCCTGGTCGCCATACGATTACCGCGTTAGGATCGAAAGCGCTGGGCGGATGCTACGTAGGATTCCGAGCGGCGTACAGCCGCGACGGCCAGCGTCTGCTGGTCGCTGGTATGTTTGGACAAAATGGAGAGAAGGCCGGCGCCTGCGTTTTCTCCTCCCAGGCTCCTTCGAGGCTCGCCACCACTCAATTGACATCGCTCATGCGGCACGGTCAGTTCGCCTCGGACGCTGCTTGGAGTCCCGACGAACGGCGGATCGCCACTGCCGGCGCGGATGGCGTCGCGCGCGTTTGGAACGCCGCCACGGGCCTTCCCGTAACGCCGCCGCTCACACACACGCGGTCCGTCACCCATGTCTCATTCAGTCCGGATGGACGCCGGATCTTAACGGCCTGTGACGACGGCTCGGCGCACGTTTGGGACGCCGCCACGGGAGCAGCCGTTTGCGCTCCTCTGCGTCACGCAGGACCTCTCGTAGCGGCGCAGTTCGGCGCGGATAGCTCCCATGTCTTCACCGCCGGCCACGATGGAACCGCCAGGCTCTGGGCGCTGCCGCCCTCTACCCCGCAGCCGGACTTGCATTTTACGTCTGTCCAGAGTCACATCGTCGTCGCCAGTGGGGCGAGGCTAGTCGTCGCCAACAAAAAAATCTCGATGTACGACCTCGCATCGGCAAACCTGATTTCCTCCCGCGCCACGACCCAAAACCAGTGCTACAAACCTCCGCCCCGCTCAGAACGCTTCGTGACCGCGTATGGGCCCCATGCAGGACTTTACGGCTCACAGGACTTCCAGGTTTGGGACCAAAAGCTCGGGACGCCGATCTCGCCAATTCTGCATGGGGTCCAAGCATTTCTGAGCCCGGACGGGAAAATGCTGATGCTCCGGGAAGCGGACGGCGCGCGTAGATCGCTCCGCATCCTCGACCCCGCAACGGGACGCGCCCTGCTGCCGCCATTTCCAGACCAGCCAAGCCGGAACGACATTACATCCCCGTTCACCCCAGACGGCCGGGGCGTTCTGATACGGGAAGGCTCCCAAAGTGTCCGTCTGATGGACACACGGACCGGTCTCCCGCTCGGCGCAAGCATGCAGCAGCAAAATCGTGTGGTGAATTGGGTGTTTTCACCGGACGGCCGTTATCTCGTGCTCATGCTGGATAACGCCGAGACACAGATACGGAATCTCCCCAGCGGGACGCCTGCATCGGGCGTTATTCATCGAAACCGGGCCGATTACGCAGCATCCGTGCAGTTCAGCCCAGATGGCCGGTACGCCATCACCGTGTGTGAAACGTACAGCTATTTCTGGCCCCTCACGGGAGACAACACGCTTCATCCACGCATGCTTAAGCCTGCTGGGACGCATTCATTGGTCTTCAGCCCAAATGGGAAAACGTTCGTTGCGCCTGGCTGGAAGAACTGGCTATGGAATACGGAGCGTCTCACGCCCATCCCGCTCTCGATCGACTACGCCACGCCGCCGGAAAGCGCCGTCTTCAGCCCTGATAACGCCCGCGTGCTGACAGTCCTGGCGGACGGTACGGCGAATGTCTGGGACGCACGGAGCGGACGGCCGGTGACGGCGCCGCTCCATCAGAATGGTATTGTCGCAGCCGAATTTAGCCCGGATGGAACCATGGCGGCTACGCTGGGTGGGGACGGAATGTGCCGGATTTGGGACGCCAATACAGGAGAAGCTATCAGCCCGCTATTCTCAGCGCAGAACCCACTCTTCTCCAGCGACGGCATTGAGTTCACCGGCAATCGACTTCTGGTGTCCACGAAAGATCAGTTAGATGTCTGGAACATGCCGTCCATCTCCGAACCACTCGACCGGCTCATGGCCCGCGCCCAGCTGCTGTCCGGCAGCCGCATCGACCCCGAGATCGGCCCCATTCCCGTCTCCCCCACCACCCTGAGCGCCGACTGGGCGCTGGTAGGATCCACGCACTGATCGATTTTGATCCGTCACGTTTTGGGCGCCAATCGTCACGGCGCCGTCACGATTGCTACGCTATAATCATCACAGATCTAAAGAAATAGGCGCAAATGCGCCGCCCATTACCGAACGATTTCGCGGCCGCCTTTAGTCCCCTTTAAAGCCGCGGAAGAAACACCGCTCCGGAACGCCGCCACCTTGCCGCCACATTCCGGAGTTGTGTCCGACTCAGACAAGATCGCCACCTCGAACACATTACGCGTTGCGCCATGAGTGGAAGCACTTAGGGCATTGACGCGACTGTGGCGTGCGCGCCAGCGCTCCGCACTTCGGGCAGTAATTGAGAACTCCAGCCCCGTGCTCCCGCACAATTCGCGCCGCCACGGAAGCCAGAAACGCATTCGAGCCATCTTTCAGTTGCGCTTCAATCGCCGGCGTCAGCATTCGCTTCGCCCTATTCTGCCCTTTGACACGCTCCCGTTTTGTCGTAAAAGCATTCGCGTAGTCGTCCATCGCCAGATAAAGCCTTGCCGCACGCTCATCGTCCGTCATTAAGTCCTGGCGGCTTTGGAAGAGATGCCATGTCTCCGGCGCAACGGTCAGTGTTGCCCCATACAATGTTCCGTTGCTGGTATGTTGCAGCGTCCTCAGAAACCAATCCATCGCACTGCGCTCGTAATCGTCTATGGCTTCCATAGATCTTCCGTTCTGACAAACTTCGCTTGAAATTCTTCCGCCGCCTGCTCCTCTTGTTCCGTGATCTCATGTTCATCAGGATCAACGCCAAATAAAGCGGGATAGAGATCGACATCAGGAGTATCTTGCAGCACAACCGCCGCACAGGAATAGCATCGGCGCGCAGCATTTGCCAGAAATTTGCCTCCGCAATCACAAGGCTTCAATCGCTCCTCAATCGCATCCATGATAAGCCGATATTTTGACTTACCGGCATCTGTGACAAGAGAGCGATTGATCTCGGCATAAACGGGATCATAAAAATCAACTTCCGCACAGATGGCGCAGGAGTCACAATAGAGGAAGTGGCAGTCATGAAACCCCGAATGATCGACACGATAAAGCGCGACCTGGCAATTTTGACAATTGAGAAAACTAGCGTTAAGCCAATTGTCGTCTTCAGCGATTTCATCCATCGTCTTTTCTCACCCGCCCCGCAAGCCGCGCAGTAACTTCGCCGCCGTCTCCAACGTCTCGGGCTTCTTGCAGTAGCAAAAGCGCACCTTGGTGCGGCCCAGCGCCGGATCGCGGTAGAAGCTGCTGCCGGGGACGACGGCGACGCCGTGGGTTTCGATGAGCCAGTGGGTGAAGGCAATGTCGTTGTCCCAGCCGAGGCCGCCGATGTCGGTCATGATATAGTAGGCGCCGTGCGGGTCGTAGACTTGGAAGCCTGTTTCTCGGAGGACGTTCGCCATGAAATCGCGCTTTTCTCGGTAGAGGTTGGTGAGGCGGGTGTAGTATTCGTCGGGGAAGGTCAGGGCGAGGGCGGCGCCTTCTTGGAGGGGCGCCGCGGCGCCGACGGTGAGGAAGTCGTGGACTTTGCGGATGGCGTTGGTGGCTTCGGGAGGCGCGATAAGCCAGCCGATGCGCCAGCCGGTGGCGCTGTAGGTTTTGGAAAGGCCGCTGATGGTGATGGTCCGCTCGCGCATGCCGGGAAGGTCGGCGATCCGAATGTGCGGGCCTTCGTAGACCATGTGCTCGTAGATCTCATCGGTGATCGCAGTGACGTCCCATTTTTGGCAGAGATCGGCGATCTGGGTGAGTTCTTCGCGCGTGAAGACTTTGCCGGTCGGATTATTCGGCGTGTTGATGATAATCGCGCGCGTATTGTCGTTGAACGCCGCCGTGAGTTCGGCAAGGTCGAACGACCAATCGGGTTCGTGCAGGGTGACGAAGCGTGGGGTGGCTCCGGACAAAATAGCGTCGGGGCCGTAGTTTTCGTAGAAGGGTTCGAAGACAATCACTTCGTCGCCGGGATCGACGACGGCCATGAGCGCCGCCATCATCGCCTCGGTCGCGCCGCACGCCACCGTGATCTCGCGCTCCGGGTCCGGGCGATCCCCGTAAAAGCGCGCGGTCTTATCCGCGATGGCGTGACGCAGTGAGCGAGCGCCCCACGTGACGGCGTACTGGTTCACGTCATTCATGATCGCACGGCACGCGGCTTCCTTCATCGCCAAGGGGGCGGGAAAGTCCGGAAAGCCCTGCGCGAGGTTGACGCCGGGCTTATCGCCGCGCGCCAGAAAGAGGCGCGTCATTTCCCGGATGACGGACTCGCCGAAGAGCGAAGCTTTTTGGGAGGTACGGATGGGCATGAGTGTCCTGTGTATTACATTGCATCACAGTGTAATACAATGTGGTACAATAACGATGGAGGTATCGCTATGAGCAGCGTTCGACTAGATTCTACCACTCAGGATAAGTTACGTCAAATGGCGGCAAGGAAAGGGATTTCGGTTTCTGAAGTACATCGCCAAGCTCTGGAGCAATATTTCGAGCGCGAGAGCGACCTGCCGCAAAAAAGCCGTTACAGTGATATTATCGGAATTTTCGATAGTGGTGAAGCCAATTTATCGACACGACACAAAGAGGTTTTTCGTGAAATATTAAACCGAAAGTACGAGGCGACACAATCCAATGACTGACATTCTCATGGATGCCGGTCCACTGGTTGCTATTTTCCACCGAGGCGACGATCATCACACGGTATGCACTCAAACGATGCTCAGTCTAAATTGTGAGTTCTACACAACTTTGCCGGTACTTACGGAGGCTATGTATATCCTCATGGACCGAGCGGGCTGGCGAGCCCAAGAGGCGCTCTGGCGACTCATCAACCGAGGCGATCTGCTCCTGTCTCATCCTTCCGCAAGCGAACTCGTTCGCATGGAGGAACTGATGAGTAAGTACAATGATCGGCCGATGGACTTCGCGGACGCGTCGCTCGTGGCGCTGGCGGAACGCCTATCACTCACCAAGGTTTTTACGGTAGATCGCAAAGATTTTTCCACATACCGTATTGGACGAAAAACGCCTTTTACGATTATTGGACCTTAACCATTTACTCTCAAACAAAAAACACGCCGCCATCTCAATGCAGAGTTGGCGGCGTGTTTCGTTTGCGGCTAAACAGCGGCGGGCGCCGCTGATTTTTGCGCAGTGATCGCCCAGTCGAGAGCGTAGTCGGCGACGGATTCCCAGCCGGGCTGGCCGACGGTGTAGTGGCTGCGGCCGGGGAACTCGTAGTAGTGAGTGACGGCTTTCGACTTGTTGTAATGCTCCGCGTTGGCCTTGTTCACGGCGGGGGGCATGATGTTGTCGGCGCCGCCGGCGAGGAAGAGCAAGGGCGCGCGGTCGTCGTTATGGTAATTGACGTAGACGGACTGGTGGCCGGGCGTGAAGTTCGCCAGGACGCCTTCCCACACGAAGGCGCCCGGCGCGGGGATGTAGTAGCGCTCGCACGCCGCCTGGGATTCTTCCTCGGTCAAGGTGTTGGTGAACGCGAAGTGGAACTGTTCGGGTGTGAATGGCGCGACGTCGTGACGCGTGGACGGGTGGCTCAGGATTGGGAAAATGGCCTCGACCTGTGACAGCGGGACCACGTAGACACCCTCGGCCGGCACGGAGTCGATCGCGACGCCCGCCGCGCCGAAGCCGTGGTCGAGCAGGATCTGCACGATCACTCCGCCCTGGGAGTGGCCGATCAGGATCGGCGGCGTATCCAGAGCGCCGATGATGTCTTCGAAGTGCTTGACCACGCCGGGCATGGTCAGCGCCGTAATGGGCGATGGGTCCGCGCGCAGGGCTTCGACCTCGACTTCCAGGCCGGGATACGCCGGGGCAATCACCTTGTAGCCCTTGTCCGTGTAGCGCTGGACCCAGTGCTCCCAGCTGCGTGGCGTCATCCAGAGGCCGTGGACCAGGACGATGGTATCGGCAAGTTTTGGAACGGAAGTACTTTCGGTCATGATACTCTCCTCGGAAGGGCGGATGTGATGGGACGGTCTGGTTCGGCGCGAGTGCGTATTCCGCTCGCGCCGAGCCGATCCCTCTTTAGGATTCGATAAACGCCAGCAGATCGGCGTTGAACTCATCTTGATGTGTAGTGGCGAGGCCATGCGGGGCGCCGGGGTAGATCTTCAGGGTGGCGTCCTTGACAAGCTTTGCCGTGAGAAGCGCCGACGCGCCGATGGGGACGATCTGGTCAGCGTCGCCGTGCGCGACTAGTGTGGGAATATCGAACTTCTTCAAGTCCTCGGTGAAGTCGGTCTCGGAGAACTGCTGGATGCAATCCAGCACGCTCTTAATCCCGGCCTGCATGCCCTGGAGCCAGAATGCGTCGATCGCTCCCTGGTTGGGTGTGGCGCCCTCGCGGTTGAAGCCGTAGAATGGGACGGCAAGGTCCTTGAAGAACTGCGAGCGGTTATTGAACGTGTTCGTGCGAATGCCGTCGAAGACTTCGATCGGCAGGCCGCCGGGGTTGGCGTCGGTCTTGAGCATCAATGGCGGCACCGCGCCGAGCAGAACGGCTTTGGCGACGCGTGACGTTCCGTGGCGGCCAATATAGTGCGCCACTTCGCCGCCGCCCGTGGAATGGCCCACGAGAATGGCGTCCTTCAGGTCGAGCGCTTCGAACAGCTCGGCGAGATCGTCGGCGTAAGTATCCATGTGGTTGCCGGTCCACGTCTGCGACGAACGCCCATGTCCGCGCCGGTCATGCGCGATCACCCGGTAGCCACGCTCGCCGAGAAAGACCATCTGGCCATCCCAAGCGTCGGCGTTCAGTGGCCAGCCGTGCGAAAAGACCACGGGGCGGCCCGTTCCCCAATCCTTGTAGAAGATGTCTGTTCCGTCTTTTGTCGTGATCGTACTCATGCTTTCGTTCCTCCATCTTAGGCATTGTCTTTTCAGACTTGCCGTCATTATCCCAGGTGAGCGTTATTGTAACGTTCCGGTTTGGGAGGAATATTGTTTCGACGAGTCGAAGGCGTATTCCGAAGCGTCTATTCCGTGACGCCCTCCCGTATTGAGGACCCGATCATGACCGCACCCGAGATCGTTAACAAAGATCTCACTCTCACGCTATTTGGGCCGATGCAAGTACGCGTCCAAGACCAGCCATTGCCCCCGCTGCGATCGCGCAAAGCCCTGTCGCTGCTGGCGCTGCTCGCGCTGCGCCACGGGCGGCCCGTCGGTCGCGCCTGGCTTGCCGAAACGCTGTGGCCGGACACAGATCGGGACCGGGCGGCCGCCAGCCTGCGTGCGGTTCTGAGCGAATTGCGCCAGGCGCTTGGCGCTCAAGCCGGGCATTTACAGTCACCCCACCGTCATACACTTTGTCTGGAATTGACGGGCGTGGATATTGACGTCACCCTTTTCGATACAGCGATCTCGGCAAATACTCCAACGTCTTTGGAGCGAGCGATCGCGCTCTATCAGGGGTCGCTGCTGGAGGGATTGACCGAAGAGTGGGTAGCGTCGGAGCGCGGCGCGCGCGAACAAAGCTGTCTTCGCGCTTTGGAGACGCTGGCGGAGGCCGCGCAGGCCGCCCAAGAGTTCCTCGCCGCCACGGGCTACTGGCGGCGCGCCGTGACCTTGGCGCCCTGGTGGGAGACGGCGCGGCGCGGGCTGATGGAAGCCCTGGCGCGGGATGGCGAAACGAACGCCGCCTTGGAAGTTTACCGAGAGTTTCTCGAACTGCTCCAGGGAGACCCAAACGCCGCGCCAGATGAACGGACCAGCGCCCTGTACGCACGCCTACGCAAAGAATCGCGGCAGGCGCGCTTGTCCGTCAAGGCGCCAGGAGCGGAACCACAAGACGACGCCGCGCCGGTGATCGCCGGTTTCCTGCCCCACCCGCTCACCGAGTTGGTCGGCCGGGAGGGCGAGCAGCGAAAAGCGGCCAGCCTGCTGCGGCGATCCCGTCTGGTGACGCTGACCGGGCCGGGCGGGATCGGCAAAACACGGCTGGCGCTGGCCGTCGCCGCCAAAGCCGCCCCGGACTTCCCGGGCGGGGTATGGCTGATTTGCCTGGAAGCGCTCTCCCAGCCGGACCGGGTGGCGCCGCAAATCGCCGCCGTGCTGGGCGTGCGTCAGGAAGCGGGCTGCACCCTGCTGGAAACCCTCGCCGAGCATCTGCGCGCAAAGCGCGTTCTTCTGGTGCTGGACAACTGCGAGCACCTTCTGGAAGCATGCACGCAGGCTGCCGGGTATCTCCTGCAAAACAGCGCGGGTATGAAAGTCCTCGCCACCAGCCGGACCGCCCTGGGAATCACCGGCGAAGCGGTCTGGGCGGTCCCCTCGCTCTCGGTCCCGATCCCAGAAATGCTGACTGCGGAGGAGACTGATCCCGAGCAATTGCTGCTCCAATATGAAAGCATTCGGCTTTTCGTGGAGCGTGCGCAGGCGGTCCATCAGTCGTTTGCGTTGACGCCGGGGAATGCTCCGGCCGTGGCGCAAATCTGCGCTCGCTTGCAGGGCGTTCCGCTGGCGATTGAGCTGGCCGCCGCCCGGATCAAGGCGATGACCCCGGCCCAGATTGTCGAACGCCTGGACAATCAGCTGGGCTTACTTACCGGCGGCAGCCGCGAAGCGCTGCCTCGTCGGCAAACCTTGCGCGCGACCCTGGACTGGTCGCACGCGCTGCTCAGCATCCAGGAACAACTCATGCTCGCGCGGCTATCGGTATTCGCCGGCGGCTGGGCCTTGGAGGCGGCGGAGCAGGTCTGCGCGGGGAATGGGATCGGACGCAGCCAGGTCCCGGATTTGCTGACGGGCTTGGTGGACAAATCTCTTGCAGTGTTTGAAATGCGCGATGAGCAGACTGGAGGCCGTTACCGTTTCCTGGAAACGATGCGGCAATATGGCGCGGAAAAGCTCGGCGACGGCGCCGGGGCGGAAGCCGTTCGAGATCGGCATTTCGACTGGTGCATGACGCTTGTGAGCGATCGGTATATGTCGGGGCCGGAAGCGGAGAGTAATCTGCGGCGCATCGAACGGGAGCACGACAATCTGCGGGCGGCGCTGGCCGGGTGCGCGAGAGACCCGAAGGGAGGGGAAGCCGGACTGCGTCTGGGAGGCGCGCTTTGGCCGTTCTGGTACACGCGTGGCTACAGCGCAGAGGCGCGACAGCATTTGCAGCGGATTCTGGATCATCCGGGAGCGCAGGAAGCAACCCCGGAACGAGCGCTCGTGCTGAATGCGGCCGGGACAATATCCAATCAGCTCAGCGATTATCCCACCGCAAGGGCTTTGCTGGAGGAAAGCCTGAGCATTCGGAGGCAGTCGGGCAACAAGGTTGCAACCTCTTCGGCGCTCAACAGTCTGGGCAATGTCTATTACGCCTTGGGGGAGTTAGACGAAGCACAAAAAAGATACGAAGAGGCGCTGCGCCATGCTCGGGATGCGGATCGTGCGCAGCATATCGCCTGGTCTTTGACCTGCCTGGGCGACTTAGCGCAGGCCCGGGGCGAAAGCGCGGAGGCCGTGCGGATTCACGAAGAAGCCCTGGAAATCCGCCGGGCCGGGGGCGATCAGCACAGCATCGGTTTTTCTCTGATGAAACTCGCGGAAGCCGTTTGTGACCTCGGCGACTGCGACCGCGCTCAGCAGTATCAGGAAGAAGCCCTGCGCCTCTTTCAGGAATTGGGGAGCAAGCTGCACATCGCCTGGGTGCTGAACGGCTTAGGCGACATCGCGTATGCGCGTGGCGACTTCTCCGAAGCGCGCGCGTTTTACAAAGACAGCCTGACACTCTTCCAAGTGGCGGAGGACTTAGATGGGATTGCAGAGGATCTGGACGGGATTGCCTCTGTATCACTGGCGCAGGGAACGCCAACAAGCACCACGCGTCTCTGGGGCGCCGTCGCGGCGCTGCGGGAGAGCGTCGGGATGGTCGTCTCACCCAACGACCGCGCCAAGCTCGACGCCCGGATGGCCCAGGCCCACGCGGCGCTCGGCGATAACGCCTATGGCGCCGCGTGGGAAGACGGCCGCCGCCTGCATTGGAAGCAGGCGATGGTGGAGATTATGAATTGAGCGATCTACACGGAGATGGGCATTCTGTCGCAGGCCGTGGCAGAATGCCCATCTCCGTCTAGATCGGACTCAGACCATCGCGGAAGGCAGGCAGAGAACGAAGAACCAGAGAGCGCCAAACACGCCGCCAACGCCGCTGCCTTCGGGATAATACCGCCCAGACTCAGATCGTGCTTTGTGATGGTCTTGTGTCAATAACCGCGGGCAATATCCACGACGTTTTCCAATGGCTCGCCAGCGGCGAAGCGGCGAAGATTTTCTAAAAAGATCGCCCGCTGACGCTCGCGTAATCCCGGCGACCACCCCGAAGAATTATGCGGAGCAATGTGGACGTTATGCAAATCCCACAGCGGGCTGTCCGCAGACAGCGGCTCTTTGGCGAAAACATCCAAGCACGCACCGGCGATCCGCCCCGCCTGCAATGTCTCAATCAGTGACGGCTCATCGATCAGGCTGCCGCGCGCGATATTGATCAGCCACGCCGCCGGTTTCATCTTGGCGAGCTGATCGGCGCCGATCAAAGCGCGCGTCTCATCGGTAGCGGCTGCGGCGATCACCACATAGTCGCTCGCTTCCAGCAGACGATTCAGGCCGTCTTCGCCGGTCAAAACTTCGTCGATATTCGCGACGGGTTCGGGCTTGCGGCGCAGGCCGATGGTGTTCATTCCAAACGCCTTCGCGCGGGAGGCAACCCCCTGCCCAATCGGTCCCAAACCGATAATCCCCACGGTCGCGCCGTACAGTTCATCTTGAATCTCGGACTTCCAGACATGCTGGCGCTGGCTCTCCATCAGCTGCGGCATGCGACGCGCGACGAGAAGTACCCACGCCATCACGAACTCGGAGATCGCGATCTCGAACGCTGGTCCGGAGTCGGTCAGCACCAGCCCCGGCTTGTCGCGCACGCCGGCGGGGCGCAGAACGTGATCGACGCCCGCACTCGCCGTGTGCAGCCAGCGAATCTTAGGTCCATCGGCGACGAGTTGTCCGAATCGATTCCCCCCAACCCAGCGCAGCACTCCCTCCGCTTCGTCCAGCCCCTCGACATGCGTCTCAGCGTCCTCCGAGTATGGGTGCAGCGTGACATTCGGAGCGAGGCGCCGAGCCTCTGGGAGCAGCCGTCCATACAGCATTTCCGGCACAAGAACGATCATCGAGTCTCCTTTTCAAAATTGCGAAGGCTGGCGAACGTCCTGCTCAGAACATTCCCCAGCCTCCAGTCGCCCAGTCAGCTTGCCTTTTGTTGACTTTCCTTATGGGGAAAGTCTGCTGTCAGAATTATACTGCCCTCTAAGAATTTCTGTCAACCAGCCAGACTGGGGCAAATAGTATGTGCTTGCATGGTGAAAGAAGTAACCGTATAATAGAGAAAAAAAGCAATCATCGATGTTTCCGGATCGCCCCTTCTCCGCTGAGTAGTATTTTATGAACCTTCTAAAACGCCTGCTAGGCAAACAATCCGTCGACGATGAGCCAATCGCGAGCCAACAGGAATCCTTTGAGTGGTGGCGTAGAGCCGTCGGCGAGGGAACAGGCGTCACTCCTCATTTACTATCGGCCTGCGACGAACTGCCCGGATCATCCGGACCGTTTGGGGAAAGCGCCGACAGCCCGATCCCCGTCAACGGTCCCGATGGGGAAGTGATTTACCTCAACCAACTGCGCTGTAAAAACGGATGCGGTTTTCTGTGGCATCGCATAGGCTCCAGTACGACTGCGGGGCCGTCCAAAAACCTCGATATCTACGAGCTCGTCGCGCTGGACGCTTCGGAATGGCGGCGATTGTACTTCTCCATGCACCATCCCAGACGTTCGACACTCACGCCGGCCGGGCTTCATCTTCGCTCTTGGAAGTCTCTGTCGGATATTGAGCGAGTGTTCGCAAAATGCACAGGCTTCGGCAGCACTTCCTACGTCGAGAATTTCCCATTCGGCATGCCCGACGCTGCGGCGCGGGATGACCAGCTCAATAGCATCAGTCCGGGAGTTGGAGCAAGCGTGGCGAAACGTGTCCAGGACACATTACGCCAAAGCGAAGGAAAGTGGAGCCGTCCCCCGAATTTCCCACCCAGCTCCACGTAAGATAGCCGGCGAGTTCATTCTGCCGGCTAAAGGCTTACGTTATTGATGTGACGCACGTCGTGCCCGGCGATTGAAATCGCGGCTAAAAATGCACGATGTGCCCCTGCGGGCACTCCAGCAGAGCGTCTTCGAATGCGTTTACTTTCTGGAGTCGGCGGAGGCCGACATCGTGCACTTCTAGCTGCGATTTCAATCGCCAGTCGTAGAGTTTGAGTAACATCAAGCCCTAATTCGTGTCTGGCACATTCGCCGCCAGCTCATCCATCCACACATTCGCCTCGGAATCGCTCGGGGCGCGCCAGTCGCCGCGCGGGCTGAGCGAGCCGCCGCTGCCGACTTTGGGGCCGTTGGGGATGCAGGATCGTTTGAACTGGCTGGTCTTGAAGAACTTGTATAGGAAGATCCCGAGCCACTTCTTGATCGTCGACAGATCGTACTCGCTGCGCTTGGAAAGATCGAAGCCGGCTGGCCAATCCCCGTGTGTTTTGTCGGACCAGGCGTGCAGACTGAGGAAGGCAACCTTGCTTGGGCGGAAGCCGTAGCGGGTGACGTAGTAGATGTTGAAGTCCTGCAATTCGTAGGGGCCGATCTTCTGCTCGGTGCTTTGCGCGGGCTTGTCTTTGTTGTCCGCGTCGTGCGGGACGAGTTCGGGGGAGATTTCAGTATCGAGGATCGACTGGAGCGTGTCGCTCGTCGCGGCGTCGAACTGCTGCGATCCGATCACCCAGCGCAGCAGGTGCTGGATCAGCGTCTTGGGCACGGAAGCGTTCACGTTGTAGTGCGACATATGGTCGCCCACCCCATAGGTACACCACCCCAGCGCCAGTTCGCTCAGGTCTCCCGTCCCCAGCACAAAGCCGTCGTGGAAGTTCGCCAATCGGAACAGATGCGAGGTGCGTTCGCCCGCCTGCACGTTCTCGAAGGTGATATCGTAGACCGGCTCGCCGCCGATAAAGGGGTGGCCTAAGTCGCGCAGCATTTGCAGGCACGACGGCTTGATGTCGATCTCGTGCGCTGTCGTCCCAAGCGATTCCATCAAGGCGCGCGCATTCTTCAGCGTGATGTCGCTGGTCGCAAAACCGGGCATCGTGAAGGCGAGGATGTTCTTGCGTGGCAGTCCTAAACGGTCCATCGTGCGGGCGGCGACGATCAGTGCATGCGTTGAATCCAATCCTCCCGACACACCGATCACGATTTTTTGTAATCCTGTACTTGCCAAACGCTTCATCAGACCATGGACCTGGATGTTGTACGCCTCGAAACAGCGCTCATCGCGCACCGCCGGGTCGTTCGGCACAAACGGGAAGCGCTCGACACTCCGCAGCAGGCCGATCTCACCTTCGGGGATTTGGAACGCGAACTCCACTTGACGGATTTCTCTGAGTTTCTCCCGATAATCTCCCACGGTGTCATGGAAACTGCTCAGCCGCATCCGATCCTGCGCGAGACGCTCTAGATCGATGTCCGCTGCGATGATCTGCTCATCCGCTGAAAAGCGCGTCGATTCCGCCAGAAGCTCGTTGTTCTCGTAAATCAGCGCATGACCGTCCCAGGCGAGATCCGTCGTCGATTCGCCCGGCCCCGCCGCCGAGTACAAATACGCCGCCACGCAGCGACCCGACTGCGACGCGCATAAATCGCGCCGATATTCGGCTTTTCCAATCGTGATGTTGCTCGCGGAGAGATTGGCGAGCACGGTCGCTCCAGCCAGGGCGCCGAAGGTGCTGGGCGGAACGGGCGTCCAGACGTCCTCGCAAATCTCGACATGGATCGCAAAATCGCGCACGTTCGACGCCTGGAACACGATGTCGCTGCCAAACGGAACGCGCTGCCCAAGCAGTGTCACCTCCCGCGCAACGGCTTCACGCGCCGCCGCGAACTGCCGCTTCTCGTAAAACTCCCGATAATTCGGCAGGTACGACTTGGGAACAATCCCTAAGATCGCCCCTCGATAGATGACGACCGCGCAGTTGAACAGCTTGCCTTCAAAGCGCAACGGCGCGCCCACAAGAAGAACCGGGGTCAGCGTTTTGCTCTCTTCCACGACCTTCCCGACCGCCACAATCGTTGCATCAAGAAGGGCATCCTGATGGAAAAGATCGTCGTTGGAGTAGGCCGAGAGGCCCATTTCAGGAAACAACGCCACAGCGGCGTTCAGCTCCGACGCACGCCGGGCGAGCCCAAGAGTATGCTCGGCATTGTATACGGGGTCCGCGACGCGGACATTGGGGATGCAAACGGCGGCGCGGATGAAGCCGTGGGAATAGATCGAGTGGAATATGCCTGTCATGGAAGTAGTTTATCCGAATGGGGTAAAAATTACGCTGTATGGGGGGATTTTTTTGCCGTGCGGCGCACGCAGTCGTCCATGTGATCGTCCACCATCCCGACAGCTTCCATGTAAGCGTAGCAGATCGTGGAGCCAACGAATTTGAAGCCACGCTTCATCAGGTCTTTGCTGAGTGCGTCGGAGGTCGGGGTCTTCGTCGGGAGTTCGGAGGGTGAGGCGTAGTGGTTGACGATGGGCGCGCCGTCCACGAAGCGCCAGAGGTAGGCGTCGAAGCTGCCGAACTCCTGTTGGACGGCCAGAGTTGCTTTGGCGTTGCCAACCGTCGCCGCGATCTTGCCTCGGTGACGGATCACGCCCGGATCGAGGACGATCTCCTCGATCCGAGCGTCGTCGAATGCGGCGACTTTGGCGATATCGAAACCGTTGAACGCCTTCTGATACCCAGCGCGACGGCGCAGGATCGTCGCCCAGCTCAGGCCCGCCTGCGCGCCTTCGAGAGTCAGCATCTCAAAGAGGCGTATGTCGTCGTGTACGGGAACACCCCACTCCGTGTCATGGTATTCGATCATCTCCGGGCTTTGCGCCCAGGAGCATCGAGTGACAAGATCGGTCATGGCTTGGGTTCCACCGGCTCTTCCACGACTTCCACTTCCTCAAGCTCCTCTGCCTCTTCACCAAGCTCTTCTTCGTCGTCCTCTTCCTCATCGACGTCGCCGTAGCCGTCGATCCACTCTCCGCCTTCGGGGCCGTCCATCACATAGTGATAGCCGTCCGGACCGACCCGGTCTTCGAGGCGCAGAAGAATTGCTTCGATATTGTCGTGCGGTCCGGGGATGAAGAGCGGCTTGCCTTCAGGACCACCGGACGGAATCTCCGCAGGTGAAGCGTCGGGGTCCGCCCCAGCCAGCATTCGGGATGCTAGCCGATAATCCGAGTTCGGACGGAAGCCGAACTGCGCCGCGTACTCCACCGCCGAACGCAGGATCTTGGCGATCAAATTGATATCGGCGGAAATCATCGGCTGACTTTCCAGCACGGAGGTCCGCAGTTCGCTGTACGCCGAATGCGACTCGAACATCTGCACAAATGAATTCTTGACGCCCAGCAGTCCCAGATCGACCAGATAAATGCCGACAGCGATCCGTCCGTTCGGTCCTTCCCGCGAGACGAGCGCCTGAATGATCTGGCCTTCCTCATCCCACGCCTCGGTCAGATACGTTTCGAGAATCGGCCACGCGAACGCCGCCTCGATCTGCGACTTGGAATCCAGCCGCGCCGGCTGGTTCTGCGACTGCCGGCGCAGCTGCGCCGCCTTCTCCTTGCGCTTATTCGACTTCTTTTGCAGCGCCTTCTGACGCTGCGCGGGTGACTGAGCCATGGTTATTCTCCGGGTTTGTTGTTTGGGCGCGTGGCCCTCACCCCCCAACCCCCTCTCCCAATTCTGGGAGAAGGGGAGTCAGAGGGTATTTGTTTTTAGAATTTCGGAACCGAATATCTCTATCTTAATCTGGCTCCCCCTCTCCCAAACTTGGGAGAGGGGGTTGGGGGGTGAGGGCCTCCCTACAGTCGATCCACCGTCGAAATCCCCAGCAGCGAAAGTCCCAATTGCAGCGTCCGCGCCGTCAAATCCGCGAGGGCCAGGCGCGACGTGCGCGTAGGCTCCTCGGCGTTTAGCACCGGGCAGTTTTCGTAGAAGTGGTTGAACTTCTGGCTCAGCTCGAACAGATAGGTGCAAAGGCGGCTTGGCAGGAAGTCCTCGGCGATCCGGGCGAGCACGTCGTCGAGTTCCAAAAGGTGCTTGGCGAGATCGCGTTCGGAGGGTTCGACGATGTGAATGTTGTCGAGACCCGCCAGCGATGCGAAGTCCACATCGCCCTTGCGTGCGATGCCCTGCACGCGGACATAGGCGTAGAGCATGTACGGCGCCGTATTGCCCTGTAAGGCGAGCATCTTGTCGAAGCTGAAGACGTAGTTGCTGCCGCGATTGACGCTGAGATCCGCATACTTTACAGCCGCAATCCCGACCTTGTCGGCGAGATCCGCCTTAAACTCTTCCGTCTCCTCACGGCCTTCGGAGTCCAGCCGTTCGTCCAAATGAGCGCGAGCGCGAACGACGGCTTCGTCCAGCAGGTCACTGAGCTTGACGGTTTCGCCCGATCGGGTCTTGAACTTCTTGCCGTCCTCGCCCTGCACCAGACCGAAGGGGACGTGCACCATGCGGACATCGTCCGGCAGCCAGCCGGCGAGCCGGGCTACGGCGAAGACCTGCGCGAAGTGATCGGACTGGCCGATGTCGGTCACGATCACCACACACTTGGCGTGGTCTTCATTGATTCGATAGCGCACGGCGGCAAGATCGGTCGTGGCGTAGTTGTATGCGCCGTCGGTCTTGCGAATGATCAGCGGCAGCGGGTTGCCTTCTTTGTTCATGAACCCATCGACAAAGACGCAGAGGGCGCCGTCGCTCTCCGTCAGCAAGCCCTGGGCTTCCAGGTCCTCGACCACGGCGGGCAGCAGCGGGTTATAGAACGACTCGCCGCGCTCGGTGATCTTGATATCGAGCGTCTGATAGATCTTCTCAAAGGCGACGCGTGATTGGTCGCAAAGCAGCTTCCAGGCGAACAGGCTCTCGGGATCGCCGCTCTGGAGCTTGACGACTTCGCGGCGCGCACGCTCCTTGAACTCGTCATCGGTGTCAAAGCGCAGCTTGGCGCGCTTGTAAAAGCCGACCAGGTCGCCGATATCCAGCGTGCTTGCGTCGGTCAGCGCGGACGGCTGTGTGTCGCGCAGAAACGCGATCAGCATACCGAACTGCGTGCCCCAGTCACCGACATGGTTCAGGCGCAGGACATCATGTCCTAAAAACTCATAGATGCGCGCGATGCTGTCGCCAATGATCGTCGAGCGCAGATGGCCGACGTGCATCTCCTTGGCGATGTTTGGCCCGGAGAAGTCCACGACCGTGCGTAAGGGCTGCGCAGCCGGCGCCACGCCCAGGCGCGTGTCGGCATAGGTCGCGTTGAGCGTCGCGTCGAGATAAGACGTCTTCAGCTTCAGATTGATGAAGCCCGGCCCGGCGATGGTCGGCGTCTCGCAAAAATCGTCCAGCTGAAGCTCGGCGACAATGCCCTCGGCGATGGCGCGCGGCGGCTTACCAACGGCCTTCGCGAGCTGCAAAGCGACGTTGACTTGCAGATCGCCGAACTGCGGGTTGCTCGCCGGCAGGACCTGCACATCAACGCCATCGACGCCGTGCGCCCGCGCGACGGCTTCCTGAAATCGGGTTCGTAAGAGTGAAAGTGTTGCAATCATAGATGCGTTATTGTAGCCGATTGAGATGAAGATTGTCGACATCTTCACGAGACCCAAGCGGCGCTGCCCGTCAAACGCAAATGCAATTTCGAAATTTCGAAATTACTTACGGTATAATAAGCATATCATTTCCCTTTCCATTGACAGCCGGGGAGCCAAGAAAGGCGCGCATCATGACGAACGCGTTACGACAATTCAAGGCCGCTGTGTTTCAGGCCCTTGCGCACCCCACGCGCATCGCGATCCTGGAGCTGCTGCGGGACCAGGAAGTCGCGGTGAGCGTGATTCTCGAACGAATCGGCCTGGAGCCGGCAAATGCGTCGCAGCATCTCGCGGTCCTGCGCGCCCGGCATATCGTGACCAGCCGCAAGGAAGGCAACCAAGTCTTCTATTCCATACGCGATCCGATGATCGTTGAAATTCTGGACATTATGAGAAACTATTTTGAAGTCCATTTGGAAGAATCCATGGCCGTTCTGAAATCCGCGCAGCTGGAAGAGAGCGTGGAATGAACGCAAATACCCGCCACAAGGGCGCGAAGCCATCGGATCGCTGGACCCCCAAGAGCATTCTCTGCTTTCGAACCTATACGCGGCAAAATTTCATCGCCGATTTGGTCGCAGGGCTGACCGTCGGGCTCGTCGCGCTGCCGCTCGCCATGGCCTTTGGGATCGCCAGCGGGGTGACGCCGCAGGCCGGCATTTACACCGCCGTCGTCGCGGGATTTCTGATTTCGGCGCTCGGCGGATCGCGCACCCAGATCGGCGGACCAACGGGCGCGTTCGTGGTCATCGTCGCGGGCATCATCGCCAAATTCGGACTGTCCGGACTATTTATGGTGACGCTGATGGCGGGAGTCATACTGATCTTGATGGGCGTTACGGGCCTGGGCTCCGCAGTCAAGTTCATCCCGCGCCCTGTCACCATCGGCTTCACCAACGGAATCGCCCTGCTGATTGCGTCGACACAGATCAAGGATTTTCTGGGGCTGAAAACGCCCGCCGTTCCCAGCGAGTTTCTCGGGCGTATGGAAGTGCTGTGCGCCCATATCGCGACCGCGGACTGGCGCACGCTGCTGGTAGGCGGCGTTTCGCTGGGTTTGATTCTCCTGTGGCCTCGCGTCACCAAGAAAATCCCGGGCTCTATTGTGGCGATGCTGCTCGGCACGCTGATCTGCGCTGGCTTTCACATCCCGATTGAGACGATCGGCTCCAAATTCGGAGGCATCCCTACCGGGCTTCCCCATTTCATGGCGCCGCATTTTCGGCCTGAACTCATCCTGCCGCTGCTGCCCTCCGCGGTCGCCGTGGCGCTGCTCGCCGCTGTGGAGAGCCTGCTGTCGGCGGTCGTGGCGGACGGTATGAGCGGCGACAAGCATAACTCCAACGTCGAGCTGATCGCGCAAGGGATCGCCAACATCGCCTGTCCACTCGTGGGCGGAGTGCCGGCGACGGGAGCCATCGCGCGGACTGCAACGAACATCCGCGCGGGCGCCGTGTCGCCGGTCTCGGGAATAACGCATGCTCTTACGCTCCTGCTGATCCTGCTGGTGGCGGCGCCGCTGGCAAGATATATCCCGCTGGCGACGCTCGCCGCCGTTCTGTTCGTGGTCGCTTACAATATGGGAGAATGGAGGGAGATCGCGATCATCTGGCGCCTCTCCCGCGCGGACAAAGCGGTCTGGATCGTCACCTTCGCGCTCACGGTGCTGGCGGACCTGACGGTGGCGGTAGAGGTCGGCATGGTTCTGGCCGCGCTTCTGTATATTCAGCGCGTCTCGCAAACGACGACCGTGTCCACTGTCACCGATGAGTATATTCGCGCTGGGCGCGCGCATATTCTGCAGGACAAGATCGTTCCCGCCTATGTTTCCATCCTGCGCATTCATGGTCCGTTCCTATTCGGCGCAGCTGAAAAACTAGCGGACGAAACCGCCGACCTGCGGGATCTCGCGCAAGTCGTGGTGCTGCGCCTGCGCAATATGACGGCGATCGATGCAACAGGGCTGCATGAATTGGAGAAGTTCGCGGACCGCCTGCGCGCCTCGGGCCGCACGCTGCTGCTCTGCGGAGCGCGCGATCAGCCCGAGCAGCTGCTGACGCAGTCCACATTCGTCCAGCGTGTCGGATCGGAGAATATTCTGCCGCATGTCGACGCCGCTCTGACGCGCGCCCGAGAAATCGCGGAAAACTTTGGAGGCGTGGGGGAAGAGACCGCACGAGATTTCCAAACTCATGCGCCAGTATAGCGCCGGCGCCGATTGCGTCGCTACCGATCAGCGCGCTCAGAACAACACTGGCGGTGGACCGTTTTCTGAGACGCGGCGCAGCGACTTCAGCCACTCATGCTGTACTACCTCCAAACCATGAGACATGGAGCGGTGCAGGAGACGAGGAACAAATCCCGACAACGTCTCTTCGACGCGCACCAGACAGCCGCCGCTGTCTTCCATCAGCAGCCACTCCTGAAACCCGTCCAGCCACAGCCCCTCCACCCTCCAGCCGATTCTTGCGTAAGGCAGGTAATCGGTTACCGTACTCAAAAGAGTATAGTTGCTGCGGCGCCATTGAAACGACGTGCCCAGCATCAACTCCGTAGCGGCGGGATCCAAAAGAATAATATCGGAAAGATATGGATTGTATCGCGACCATAGCTGTACATAAATCAGCCAGTGCCAGATGATTGCCGGCGAAGCAGAAATGTACAGCTCATGAAAATTATAGACCGGCGCCTTTTCAGGCGTCAAATCAGGCGGCCATGGAACCGGCAAGTGCGCGCTGCTCATCCCAGTCTCCTGTCTCAGCATCACCAGCAGCGCTTTGGAAAGATCGAACGCGGCCCGAAGGAATACAATACACACGGTTTCTCATGAATACGAATACCCAAGTTTAAAAGATCCGCGCTTGTGTCTGAACATCTTTATGAAAGATGTCGTCTGAGACAATAGAAAGTCAACGATTAGCTTTCTATAACTATACCCTTGCCTGTTGCAATTACGCATATACTTAAGGTACATTAATTATTAATTCGCGAGATCTCACATTTAGATTGGCTTCCATGAAACGTATAATCCCAATAGTCATCGTCGTTGTCCTGATCGGAGCGCTGATCGTCTGGCGATTGAACGTCAACAAGGCGGACGCGACGAAACTGCAATCCGATCGTGGACGCGGCGCCGCAGTCGTGGCGGCCTCCAAGGCCACGGTGCGCGATATCGTCAAGACATTCCAAACAACGGCGAATATTGAATCGCCGCAGACTGTGAAGCTTTCGCCCAAAGTCGCGGGACAGATCGTCATGCTGGCCCTCCACGAAGGCGATTCCGTGCGGCGAGGCCAGATCGTGGCGAAGGTGGATGACACCGAGCTTCAGGCCACCGTCCGCAAGCAGGTCGCCACGGTGGCGCAGGCGCAGGCGCGGCTTCTTCAAGCGCAGGCGACCCAAAACACCGTTGGCGTCGGCGTCGGCACGCAGATCCAGCAGCAGGCGGCGGGCGTCGCCGCCGCGCAGGCGGACTACGCTCAGGCCCGTCAGACCTACAATGCGCAAGTGGCGACGGCCGACGCGGCCGTTGCGGACGCGCAGAGCAAAGTCGGGGTGGCGGATGCCCAGATCGCCAACGCGCAGGCCGGCGTGCGCAGCGCGCAGGCGAACTACGACAACGCCAACACGCAATTGACGCGCACGACTTCGCTGCTTCAGCAGGGCGCCGTCGCGCAGCAGGAGGCCGACACAGCGCGCACCACAGCCGCCGTGCAGAAGGGCAACGTCGATGTCGCAATCGCCCAGCTAAATTCCGCGAAAGCCAGCCGGGCCTCCGCGCAGTCCCTGCTCGAATCCGCGCGCCATCAAGCCCAGATCGTACGGACAACGCAGAAGACGACCATCGCGTCCTCGCTGACCAAGGTCACGCAGGCGCAGGCGGCTCTGCGAAACGCCAAGGCGAATACTACCCAACCGGCCGCATACCGGGCCAATCTGACCGCGCTGCAGGCCGATGTCGCGTCGGCGCAGGCGGATCTCACCAATGCGCGCGCACAGCTCGCTCAGACATCCCTGATCTCCCCCATCGACGGCTTCGTCTCCGCGCGCTACGCGGACCCAGGCACGCTGGCCTCCCCCGGCTCACCGGTGCTTGCGCTCCAGGCGCTGCGACAAGTGTGGGCCACGATCGCCGTTCCGCAGGAGCAGATCCGGCATATCGGCGTCGGCCAAAACGCCGAAGTCACGGTTGATTCGCTCCCCGGACGGAAATTGACGGGGCGCGTCATTCAAGTCAATCCCTCGGGTGATCCGGCCAGCCGTGACTTCACGGTGCGACTGGCGATGAACAACGGAGACGGCGCGCTCAAGCCCGGTATGTTCGCCCGCGTCTCACTGATCACCGAGTCTTACCCCCACGTGACCACCATTCCCCCAGAAGCCGTGGAGAAGGATCAAGACGGCTCGTTCGTCTGGCTTATCACTCCCGACGGCAAGCTTCAGCGCACTCCCGTGCAGACTGGCGCAAGCAGCGCCGCCGCCGTGGAGATCACAAAGGGAATCCAGCCTGGGGATCAGGTCGTCACGGTCAGCGGCGGACGGTTGAAGGATGGGCAGGATGTCAAGATCAACAGTCCGACGGAGATCAGTAACAAGAAGGGCGGCGGCAAAAAGCGCCGCGCCTAACTTGGATATCTGTTGGACATTGCCGATTCGATCGATTTAGAAATAAGCACGTTGTTTTAGAAACGAGCCAGTCGTTATGAGTATCGCCAGAGTTTCCGTCACCCGCCCCGTTGCGGTCACAATGCGTATCGCCGCGCTGGTACTGCTGGGCGCGGTTTGTCTGAGCAAGCTGCCGGTGGACCTGCTGCCGAACGTCTCCATTCCGACCGTCGCGGTCGTAACTCAGTGGCCAAACGTCTCTCCCGAGGAGATTGAGACGGAGCTGACGCGCCCGATCGAGGAGGCTGTCTCAGCCACCCCAGGCGTCGCCACCGTCACCTCCTCCAGCACTCTGGGCAGTTCGACGGTGCGTATCCAGTTCGGATGGGGCACGGATGTCGGACAGGCCGCCATTGACGTTTTGCAAGTCGTGGAGCGAGCGCGCCAGCGGCTCCCGAACGACCCGACCATTCAGTCGCCGACCGTCTTTAAGTTCGACCCGTCTCAGCAGCCGATTCTGGTTTACGGCGTCAGCGGGATCGACGATCCCGTCAAGCTGCGCACCCTGCTGGAAAACGAAGTCTCCCCGCTTGTCGAAGCGGCGAACGGCGTCGCCTCGGCCGTCACCACCGGCGGCAACACCCGATCGATTTTGGTGAACGCCGATCCGGATCGGCTCCGCGCCTATGGACTGGGGATCGACGATATCAGCAAGCGGATCATGCAGGAAAATTTGAACCTGCCGGCCGGCATCGCCAAGCAAAGCAATACCGAACTCACCATCCGCAGCCTGGGCTGGTTCGACAATCCGTCACAGATCGCGCAGGTCCCGATCAAATCCACGAACGGGCGCATCGTGACCGTCGGCGATGTCGCAACCGTCACGGATTCCCAGCAGGAGCAGCGGCTCTTCACGCGACTTAACGGGGCGCTTGGCGCGGGAATTATCATCAGCAAGCAAAGCGGCTCCAACACGATTGAAACGGCGAAGTCCGTGGAGGAGAAAGTCGCGGAAGCCGAGAAGCGCTACCCACAACTCAAGTTCAGCAAGGTTTACGATCAGTCGCAGTTTATCGACGTCGCCATCACGGACCTGAAGATCAACGCCGTTCTTGGAGGCGCGCTGGCGATCATCATTCTCCTGTTCTTCCTGCGCAGCATCCGCAGCACACTGGTTGTGGCGATCTCCATTCCCATCTCGATTTTCTCAACCTTCACATTGCTGTACATGTGCGGCTTCACGCTGAATACGATGTCTCTGGGTGGTCTGGCGCTCGCAACGGGGCTTATCGCAGACGACGCCGTTGTTGTCCTGGAGAATATCTACCGGCACTTTGAGCGAGACAAAGTGAGACCCGCAGACGCGGCGATCGCGGGGACGAACGAGATCATGTCGGCGGTCTTCGCCTCCACGATCACGGTCATCGTCGTGTTCCTGCCGCTGCTGCTCATTAAAGGGCAGACCGGGCAGATGTTCACGCAGTTCGCGCTCGTTGTCATCTTCTCCATCTCGATTTCTCTGCTCGACGCCGTGACGGTCGTGCCGATGCTTGCATCGCGCCTGATGAACGACAGCGATCACGATCCGGCGAAACGGTCGCACAGCCCTCTGCAAAAGATGTTCGACAAATTCGGCGGCTGGTTCGACGCGCTGGACAACTCTTACCGGCGCGGACTGACCTGGACGCTGCGCCATCGCCCAATCGTAATCGTCGGCGTGATCGGCGTGACGGCGCTGAGCTTCCTGCTGGTCCCGCACATTGGAACAGAGATTATGCCGCAGACCGACAGCGGCGATATGCAGATCAACGTCAAACTGCAGCCGGGAACGGCGCTGGCGACCACGGACAAAGTGATCCAGAACATCGCGGCGGCGGCGAAAAAGAATGAGAATGTGGAGCAGGTCTTCGCCGCCTCGGGATCGGGATTGAGCCTGCGCGGCACGAGCGCGGCAATGAACGGAAACCAGGGCGCGCTGATGGTGCGCCTCAAAGAAGACCGCAAACAAAAGACTGCGGATGTCGTCGATGACATGCGCAAGCAGTTCATGGGCTTCCCTGGCGCCCGTGTCAGCGTCAGTCAGGTCGATGTGGTCTCGCGCATCCTCACAGGAGGAAACAGCAATGTCGAGGTGGATGTCTTCGGAAGCTCCATCCCGCAGCTTTCCAGCATCGGTCAGGATATCGTGGCGAAGCTTCGCTCGGTTCCTGGCATGAGCGGCGTGGATGTAAACTGGCAGGAGTCTTCCCCGGAAATGCAGTGGAAGATCGATCGGGACAAGGCCATCCAGCAGGGCGTGACGTTCGAGGATATCGCCACCACGCTCGGCGCGGCGACCAACGGCTCGATCTCGAGCTACTACCAGGAAGACGGCTTCCAGTACCCCATTGTCGTGCAGGTCCCGGAAGAAAAGCGGCGCACCGAGCAGCAGCTCAATACCCTGCCGATCACCCCGACGCTCGCTGGCGCGACTCCGCACACGATCATGCTTCAGCAAGTGGCTCACCCGGAATACAATCAAGGACCGGGCGAGATCACGCGCCAAGACCGGCAGCGCTATATCGCCATCACCGGCACGCCGCAGGGACGCTCGACGGGCGATCTACAAAAAGACATCTCGGCGGCTTTGAAAGGTTACCAGATGCCGCAGGGCTACTACTGGGATTGGGGCTATCGGCAAAAGCAGCAGGCGCAGGAATTCGGCGGCATGGGCATTGCCGTAGCGCTCGCCATCGCGCTGATCTACATGCTGCTCGCCGCGCAATTCGAGTCGTTCGTCCACCCATTGACCATTCTGTGCTCCGTCCCCGTGGCCGCCGTCGGGGTGCTGCTCGCGCTATTCTTAACGGGACGATCGTTTGGCCTGACGGCGCTGATCGGCGTCCTGATGCTGGTGGGCATCGTCGTCAAAAACGGGATCCTCTTGGTAGAATATACGAACGTATTGCGCTCCCGGGGCTATAAACGCGACGAAGCCGTATTAGAAGCCGGCCCCACCCGTCTGCGCCCCATCCTTATGACGACCAGCGCCACGGTGCTCGGCATGATGCCGATCGCGCTGGAGCTGGGCAAGGGTTCGGAGACCAACGGACCGATGGCGACCGCCGTGATCGGCGGCCTGCTGACATCGACCATCCTGACCCTGTTCGTCGTTCCCACTGTCTACACGCTGTTCGACGACCTGGGCCGTCGGTTCCGCAAGAACGACAAAGACCTTTCCGCTCCGGTGCTGGTGGGACCGACCCCAGCAGCGGTAGGCGACGGATCGCTGGCGGCAGAGCCGTCAGAAAGACTGGAAGTATGAACGCCCCCGCCGACCCCGCCCGAGAAGCGCTGACCGATCAGGCGCGGCAGCTTGAAGACCTGCTGCCGCGCCTCAATCGCCGCCTCTTCGAGATCCCCCCGGGCGACCCCACGGGGGATCTTCCCCTCGCCCAGCTTCGCGTCTGCGGCTTTCTGCTCGGCGGTCCCTCCGGAATGACCGCGCTCGCCGAAGAGCTGGACATTTCGGTCAGCGCCGCCACGCAGCTTGCCGACCGCCTGGAGCGAGCCGGTCTCGTCCAGCGGATCCCCGACCCGATCGACCGGCGTATCCGCCATATCTCCCTCACGCAGCATGGTGTGGATGTGATGGAGACACGCCAGCGCCGCCGTATCAGCCGTGTGCGGGAAGTACTCTCACAACTGGACCAGGACGAGTGCGCCGCAGCCCTCAGCGCTCTCACGACGCTGCTGGACGCCAGCCGCCGTATTCCCAGCGCACAGGACCTTCATGAAGGATCGCAGAGCGCCGGCGAGCGAGTATAATATTCGCATGGCAAATTATTGGCTTGTGAAAAGCGAACCGACGTGTTACTCCATCGACGAACTGGCGCAAGACGGCTCGACCCACTGGGACGGCGTGCGCAATTACCAGGCGCGCAACTTCATGCGCGACGGCATGAAGCTGGGCGACAAAGTCCTCTACTACCACTCCAACTGCGACCCACCCGGCATAGTCGGCGTCGCCGAAATCAGCCGCGAGGCGTACCCCGATCACACCGCCTGGGACCCAACCAACGATCACTTCGATCCGAAGTCCACCCCCGACAAACCGATTTGGATGATGATGGAGATCAAGTTCGTCTCTAAGTTCCTGCGCGAAGTGTCGCTCCCGGAACTGAAGGCGACCGAGGGCTTGGACGGCTTGGTCGTGATCCAGAAAGGCTCGCGCCTGTCGGTTCAGCCGGTGAGCGAAGCGCATTTTGAGTTGATTTGTGGGATGGGCGGGTTGTGAAGACCTATCCCGGACTCGGCCCCGAGTGACCTACCCCCGCGCTTCGCGCGAAGCGC
>NZ_JBDSQY010000038.1:0-4902 GCF_039929585.1 Capsulimonas sp. | reverse complement strand
CACAACAGGAACGACCCAATATGACCATCAAAAACGTGATTTCCGCCCTGGCTCTTTGCGCCGCCCTCGCTTGCGGAGTTAGCGCCCATGCGCAAGGGAGCCTCATCTGCCCCGTCACAAAGCTTAGCATTCCGTCGGCGAAAGCCGCCGTCGGCAAGAGCGTCTACAAGAAGAAGACTTATTACTTTTGCACATCGAACTGCAAAATGCTGTTCGACAAGACCCCCGCCAAATTCGTCGGCAAGGGCCACTAAATACTGAGGGCGGCGCGCAAGCCGCCGCCCCGTCTCCACCGAATCATCCCGGCAAGCCTTAGGGCCTGCCGGGATGATCGATTCTCGCCACGATCACTTCCTCACTCTCCTGCAACTTTTCCCTCCCGAACGAGTCTCACTTACTGACAGGCGATCCGAGAAATCTTAGCGGATCATCGCTCAGGCGACGGCATTTCGAACTTCGCCATGGCATACTATCATAGGAATGTTCGCGCAGCCGCAGATGCGGCGGGAGGCGGTATCGATGAAATGGATTTGGGCGATCGCAGCGGCCGTGACGATCGGCGCGCTCGGTGGATGCGCTCCGACGCAGACAGCGCAGCAAAACGGCGATCCCGGCTCGACGGACACAGCGCCGGCGGCGGATTTCACGATCCTCTCCGGCTCGGAAAACAAGCCTCTGGAGCCGATCATCCAAAAGTACGCTCAGGATCACCACCTAAATGTTCGAATGAATTACTCCGGCTCTGTGGATATCATGCAGAAGCTGGAGAACAATACCATCACGGACAACGCGGTTTGGACCGCGAACTCCCTCTGGAACACCCTTGGCGACAAGCATAAACTCGTCAAGCATTCCGAAAGCATCATGCGCACCCCCGTGGTGTTCGGCGTCAAAAAGTCCGTCGCGGCCAAGCTTGGCTGGGTGGGCAAGCCCGTCACGGTCGAGCAGATCCTGAACGCCGCCGAAGCGGGCAAACTGCGTTATATGATGACATCGGCGACGCAAAGTAACTCCGGCGCGTCGGCCTACATCGGTTACCTCTACGCCTTCTCCGGAAAACCCGAAGTGCTCACGATGGCGCAGCTGCAAAAGCCCGAGCTTCAGTCGAAGATCAAGCGCATTCTCAGCACCGTCAACCGTTCGGCCGGCAGTTCCGGATGGCTGAAGGATTTGTTTCTTTCGAAGTACGACAGCTACGACGGCATGGTCAATTACGAATCGGTGATCATCGACGCCGACCGGGAGCTGGTAGCGGCGGGCAAAGAGCCGCTGTATGTAATCTATCCCGTCGACGGCCTCACCATCGCCGACTCCCCGCTGGGATACATCGACAAAGGGGACGCCGCGAAGGAAAAGCAGTTCCTCGACTTGCAGCAATATCTGCTGTCGCCGCCGATCCAGCAGCAGCTTCTCGCGCAGGGACGGCGCGTCGGGCTGGTCGGCATGTCGCTCACCAACGCCGATGCGTCCGTCTTCAACCCCGATTGGGGGATCGACGCCAAACGCGTCCTCTCTCCCATTCGTTACCCGAGCGCGGAAGTGCTTCGAGCGGCTCTTAATCTCTATCAAAGCGCTCTGCGCAAACCGTCGCTCACTGTGTACTGCCTGGACTTCTCCGGCAGCATGCAGGGGAACGGAGAAGAAGAATTGAAGTCCGCCATGCGCCTTCTGCTCGATCAGCAGCAAGCCAAGCAGCAGCTTCTGCAAGCCTCGCCGCAGGACAAAACGACCGTCATCGCCTTCAGCGACCATATTCTGGGTGAATGGTCGGCGGCGGGGAACGATCCTGATGCGCTAAGCGCGCTCGACGCCAAGATCAACGCGCTGAACGCTGAGGGCGGCACGGATATTTACCATCCGGCGATGCGCGCCTTCGACATCATCAAGGCGCAGCCGAATCTCGAACAGAACTTCCCGGCGGTCATTTTGATGACCGACGGACAGTCGAACACGAACCTGTTCGGCCAGTTCACCCAGCATGTCGACACGATGGGATTGAAGACGGACGTTCCTGTCTTCGCCATTCTCTTCGGCGAAGCGGACAAGAGCCAATTGCAGCAGATGACGGATCACACGTCGGGCAAGATCTTCGACGGATCGAAGAACCTCGCCGGCGCCTTCCGCGAAGTCAAGGGTTACAATTAAGGAGCGTTTTGTGACGCAAGGTACGAACCCGTCGGGACAGAAGCCTTCTGGACAGTCGGACATCATTCCGGGCGTCATCGCTGCCGTCGCGCTGGCGCTGCTCGTGGAGTTGGTGCACATGCACCCGATTCTTGCCGTCGTGCTCGCGGGCCTGATCTACTGGGGAGCGTCACTCATGATGCGCCAACCTCCAGCTCCCGTTCAGGTGTCCGAGAAGCAATTGGCCGCGCAATTGAACCAGCTTGGGCAAAGCCTGGTGAACCGAGAGATCGAACGGCGCGTCCGCGATATCGCCGCCCGCGCCGCCTCCATTCTCGCCTATCTAGATCTGAACCCGGATCAGGACGCGCACTGGCGGGAGTACATCCGCGAATGCCTGGTCGCCACGATCGAAAACACCCAGCGCTTCGCGGCCCTCGCCGGACGGCTGCGCGATCCCTCGCACCCAGCGATCCGAGACTTCACCGACTATATCACGTCAGTGCTCAAGACGCTCGACGACATAAACGCCCAGATGGTGGATGAAGACGCCGCCACGTTCTCCGCGCACATCGACACGTACAAATCGACGATGCAGGAGCTGAACCAGATCTATCTGGGAAAAGGAAACACCGAATGAAGCAGAGAGCGGGACTGATCATCTTGATCGCCGTCGCCCTCATCGTCGCCGTTTACGCGATGACACGTCCGAAGGCGACAACAACTTCCGGCCCCACGCAAGCCGCCAACGGCAAACCGGCCGCCGAGATCACCGAAGTCAAGGGATATATCGGCGGCGAGAAACTCGGTTTTCTCGCCGACCCGGATGTCACGCGAATACTCAGCGACAAATACGGAATCCGTGTCAGCGCCACCAAACTCGGCTCGATCGACATGGTCGAGGGAGACGTCACTGGACAGGATTTCCTGTGGCCCTCCAGTCAGGTAGCGCAGGAAATCTACGTCGATCGGGTTCACAAGGATAGCGCCAGCAAAATCAAGAACGGCGCCAGCAAAATTGTGAAGTCCGATATTATTTTTAACTCCCCCATTGTGATCTATTCCTGGGACATTGTTACCGACGCCCTTATCAAAGTCGGCGTCGTGCGTAAGGTTGGCGCGGAGTACTACATTGTCGATCTTCCGAAACTCGTCGACATGATCAATAAGAAGGCCACATGGAAGTCAATCGGCCTTGACAACCTTTACGCGGGGATTATCGTTCGCTCCACTGATCCGAGCAAGAGCAATTCCGGCATGATGTTCGCCGGCCTGCTCGCCAACATTACCAACGGGGGTGAAGTTGTAAATGATTCGACAGTCGGTAAAACTCTTCCCACGGTAAAATCCTTTTTTGTCCGTCAGGGTTTCATGGAAACAAGTTCCTCTGACCAGTTTGACCAATTCCTAAAGATGGGTGTGGGAACCAGCCCGATGGTGGTCGGTTACGAAAGTCAGCTGGTGGAGTTCGGCATGGAGAACGCACAATACCGAGACATGCTCAAGACACATATCCAAATTTTGTATCCCCGCCCCACTGTATGGAGCAGCCACCCGCTGATCGCGCTGAACGCAAACGGCGTCAAGCTGCTGGACGCTCTGCACGATCCCGAAATCCAAAAGATTGCCTGGGAAAAGCACGGCTTCCGCTCCGGCCTGCTCGGCGCGCAGAACGACCCGAGCGTGCTCAAACTCGCTGGGATTCCCGCCCGAATCGAAAATGTCATGCCGATGCCGACGCCGCGCGTGATGAAAAAGATTATCAATGCCGTAAGCGGACCGTAAGACAGTTCAGGAGGTGCAGCAATGCTGGGCGCAATCGCAGGCGACGTAATCGGCTCAATCTACGAGCGAAACAACGTCAAGTTTACGGACTTCCCACTGTTCAGCGGCCATTGCCGCTTTACGGATGACACCGTGCTCACGGCGGCTGTCGCCGAAGTCCTACTGGAAGGCGGGGCTGGCAGCCACGAGGCGTATGTGGATAAGTTTCATGAGTGGTTCCACGTTTACCCCGATGCGGGCTTTGGCGGAACGTTCTTCGACTGGGCGCGCTCACGCAATCGCCTGCCCTACGGAAGCTGGGGAAACGGCTCCGCGATGCGTGTCAGTCCGATTGGATATGCGTTTGAGACTTTGGAGGAAGTGCTGGCGGAGGCAAAGATCAGCGCGGAGGTGACGCACGATCATCCCGAGGGAATCAAAGGCGCGCAGGCCATCGCCGCTGCTGTGTTTCTCGCTCGGCAAGGGACTAGTAAAGCGGCGATCAAGAGTGAAATTATCGAGCGTTTTTCGTACGACCTCGCTCCAACACTCGATGAGATCCGCCCACACTATCGGTTTTACGTCTCGTGCCAGGGTTCCGTACCCCAGGCCATCACCGCATTTTTAGAATCCGAGAACTTTGAAGACGCCGTACGCAAGGCGATTTCCATCGGCGGCGATAGCGACACCATCGCGTGTATGGCCGGGTCCATCGCCGAGGCATTCTACGGCGGCGTGCCCGGCCCGATCGCCGAGCGGACGCGGAAGCATTTGGACACGCGGCTACGCACTGTCGTCGAAGAGTTTCAGGCGACCTTTACTGGCAACTAAGAGTAGCCCCTCCGCCCCAATTCTGGGGGACCAGATTTCGGACTGTGGCATTTTCCGGTCCCCCAGAAGTAAAATACAACGGGCTAAAGCCCAATGCTTTTGGAAGAGATTCGGATCTCTCGAACATAGTCCTTACAAAACTTCATTCGTCAAAGAGGCTCCGTTGATCCGAAAGCGTCTCTG
>NZ_JBDSQY010000037.1:0-10923 GCF_039929585.1 Capsulimonas sp. | reverse complement strand
GGTCGGTGTAGGGCGCGAACTGCGCGTATGTCCGGTTTTCGGCGATCTTTTCGATTCCTCGATGAAGGTAGCCGATGACGCAGTCGGTGCCGGTGACAGTTTCGCCATTGAGTTTGAGCACCACGCGCAGGACGCCGTGCGTCGAGGGGTGCTGCGGGCCCATGTTGACGATCATCAGATCCCGGTCTTCGTCCTGGATCCGCTGAACATCAACGCCCGCGCCGAGCTTCGCCTCGATCGCCCGTTCCTTCAAATCGCGCTCAGTTGTCGCCATATTGAAATTCTTTCTAAGTGATTAACGGCCGCGCACGTTGTAAGTAAATTCGACTTCTTCGCCGCCCAGCGGGTAATCCTTGCGCAGCGGATTCCCCACCCAATCGTCCGGCATCAGAATGCGGCGCAGGTCCGAGTGGTTGTTGAAGGTGATCCCGAACATGTCGAACACTTCGCGCTCGCTCCAGTTGGCGTTCGGCCAGACGGATTCGACGGTGTCGATCGTCGGATCGTCTTCGGTCACCTGGGCCTTCAGACGCAGCCGCTCGAAGGTCGCCAGCGAATACAAATTGTAAATCACCTCGAAGCGCGGCTCTTCTTCGGTCTTGTTGACCTTGAGCAGGTCCACACATGTCAGGTCCGAAAGATAGTTGTAAGCCGTTTCCTGATCGTCGCGCAGCGCCTTCGCAATCGCCACGATCTTGTCTTTCTTGACCGTAATCGTCTTTTCGCCGCGGAACAAGCGCGAGGAAACGATCTCTCCGGCGAACTGCGCTTCCACCAGGCGCAGCTCCGGGCTATCGTCGGCGCTGAGCGCTTCGAACTCGGCGGGACGCTTCGTCTGGATCTCGCGGAGCTCCAGGTCGGTGGGCGTCAGGCCCAAACGGACATTAAAATCTACCATAACGTGTATCCTAGACTAGCGGCGATCGCTGAAGTGCTCGCGCTGGATCTTCTTTTGAAGCTGATTGATTCCGTAGATCAGCGCGTCGGGGTTCGGCGGGCATCCCGGAACATAGATGTCCACGGGGACGATCTGATCGACGCCCTGGAGAATCGCGTAGTTGTTGAACACGCCGCCGCAGGAAGCGCAGTCGCCCATCGAGATGACCCACTTGGGCTCAGGCATCTGATCGTAGATCTGGCGCAGGACGGGAGCCATCTTCTTGGAGACTCGGCCGGCGACGATCATCAGGTCGGCCTGGCGGGGGGAAGCGCGGAAGGCCTCACTGCCGAAGCGCGCGAGGTCGTATCGTGAATTGGTCGAGCCCATCATTTCGATGGCGCAGCAGGCCAATCCGAACGTGGCGGGCCAAACGGAATTACTGCGGGCCCAGTTGACGGCCTTGTTCAAAGGCACGGTCAGGAAACCGACGTTTTGTTCTACTCCCATTCGAAAGCGCCCTTCTTCCACACGTAAATATAACCGACAAAAAGGAGAACGATAAAGACGAGCATCTCCACCAAACTGAAGACCTGTGGGGCGTGCGCCAGATGGCTATACGTGACCGCCCAGGGGTACAGAAAGACGGTTTCGATGTCGAAGATGATGAACAGCATCGCGATCAAGTAAAACTTGACAGGAAATCGTTCGCGGGCCGAGCCCACCGGATCGACGCCGCATTCGTAGGATGACAGCTTCGCGGCGGACGGCTTTTTCGGTCCAAGGATCCAGGAAAGTCCGACCAATACCCCCGCCAACAGGAAGGCGACCACCAGAAGGATCAGAAGCGGGAGGAACTCCCCGACGGAATGAAGGTTCGGCGTTATCTCGCCAAACGCGGCGGTTGTTGTGGGCGGCATCGTCGCTTTTCCTCTCAAAATGAGCTATGTGAATTATGTCACAATCTCAAACTCTTTGTCAATGGCGAGTGTACGAGATATGTGGACGCTTGGTTCCCGCGTGGGCGCTGGGTTTTAAGAAGCGCGTGGTTGTGTATTTTCACACTCTACAGGACCCTCCTGGGACCATTGCGTCTCCAAGTCTTTATAAGTTGCAACTCCTGCCGCCAGCACTTCATCGGCAACATAGATTGGACATTTAGCGCGCAGTGCAAGATTTAAAGCGTCACTGGGTCGCATTTCAACCGTAATCGTTTTGTCGCCGCTCGCCAAGTACACGGATGAGTGGTAGACCTCATTTTTAATCGCATGCAGAAAAATATGCTGGACAATACCGCCAAGCCCTTCAATACACGCCACCATCGCATCATGTGTCAGCGGTCGGAGCAAGCATCGTTCGTGGAACGCATAGTTCATAGACTGCATTTCAGGCCATCCTACAAAGATCGCAAATGATTGCCCGTTCGTGTTGCGCAGGAGCACATAATGTTGGTCAGGAGCCCCTTTGGTCGGATAGATAAATAAGCCCTCTATTTCAACAAGAATTTTGGCAGTCATAAGCATCTCCGTTTACTCAGGATCGTAATTCAAATTAGGCGAAAGCCAGTACTCCGCCGTTTTCAGATCCCAGCCCTTGCGCCGCGCGTAATCCTCGACTTGGTCCTTGCCGATCTTCCCCACCCCAAAGTATTTCGCTTCGGGATGCGCAAGGTACCAGCCGTTGACTGACGCCGTGGGGTACTTCGCCATGCTCTCCGTCAACGTGATACCCGTATTTTCTTCAACCGCCAGCAATTCGAACATCGTTTTCGATTCCGTGTGGTCCGGACAGGCGGGATAGCCCGGCGCAGGGCGGATTCCTCGGTAGCGTTCGCGGATCAAATCCTCGTTGGTCAGGTTCTCACCAAACCCGAAGCCCCAGTCTTTGCGGGCCTGGGCGTGCAGGTATTCGGCGAAGGCTTCGGCGAGGCGGTCGGCGAGGGCCTTGACCATGATCGCATTGTAATCGTCTAAGTCGCGTTCGTACTGGGCGACGATGGGTTCGATACCTAATCCCGTTGTCACGGCGAAGGCGCCCATATAATCGGCAAGCCCAGACTCGCGCGGCGCGATATAGTCGGACAGCGACTTGTTCGGCTCGCCGCTCGTCTTGGGCGTCTGCTGGCGCAGCGCATGGATCGTTGTCAGGACTTCGGTGCGCGTGTCGTCGGCGTAAAGCTCAATGTCCTCGCCAACGCTGTTCGCGGGGAAGAAGCCGTAGACGCCATTTGCCTTCAGTTCGCCATCCTTGAGCAGCTTTCGCAGTATTTCCTGGCCATCCTCGAACAACTCTTTGGCGCGCTCACCGACAATTTCATCCTCGAAGATCGCCGGATACTTGCCGTGCAGCTCCCAGGCGATGAAGAATGGGCCCCAGTCGATGAAGGGGACGAGTTCGGACAAGGGAACGTCTTTAAGCACACGAACGCCGAGGAACTCAGGCTTCGCAATGTCGCCGTCCGACCAGACAATGCGCGTACGATTGGCCTTCGCCGTCTCAAATGGCAGCGTGTCTTTTTGGCTTCGCTTGTTGGCGAAGGTAATACGTGTTGCGGCCTGCTCAGCGCTGTTCTTTTCGACGAAGTTCGGACGCAGCTCGTCGCTGATCAGGCTACTCACCACGCCGACGGCGCGGGAGGCGTCGAGCACATGCACGATCGGGCCGTCGTACGCCTGGGCGATCTTCACCGCCGTATGCGTGCGGCTTGTCGTGGCGCCGCCGATCAGCAGGGGCTTTGTGAAGCCCCGGCGCTGCATCTCCTTCGCCACGTGGATCATTTCGTCCAGCGACGGCGTGATGAGGCCACTCAGGCCAATGATATCGACATTCTGTTCGATCGCCGCCGCGAGGATCTTGTCGGACGGAACCATGACGCCCATATCGATCACGTCATAGTTGTTGCACCCAAGCACGACGCCGACGATGTTCTTGCCGATATCATGCACATCGCCCTTCACCGTCGCCATGAGCACCTTGGCCTGCGCCTGCGTGTTGCCGGTCCGCAGCTTCTCCGCTTCCATGTAAGGCATGAGGACCGCAACCGCGCGCTTCATAACACGGGCGCTCTTGACGACTTGCGGCAGGAACATCTTGCCCGAGCCAAAAAGGTCGCCGACCACGTTCATGCCGGACATCAACGGCCCTTCGATGACCTCTAGCGGCTTGTCGTACTTCAGCCGCGCTTCTTCCGTGTCGGCTTCGATGTACTCGGTCACGCCCTTGACGAGCGCATAGGACAAGCGAGACTCGACGCTCTCGTTACGCCAAGCTTCGTCCTTGACGACGACTTTCCCCTTGACGCCCTTCAGTCCCTCGGCGAACTCCAGCAGACGCTCTGTGGAATCCGAACGCCGATTGAACAGCGCGTCCTCCACCAGCTCCAGCAAGTCCTTGGGGATCGCCTCGTAAACTTCGAGCATGCCGGCGTTGACAATGCCCATATCCAGACCGGCTTTGATCGCATGATACAAGAAGGCCGAATGGATCGCCTCTCGAACGACATTGTTCCCACGGAACGAGAACGAGAGGTTGCTGACACCACCGCTGACTTTGGCTAACGGCAAAGTCTCTTTGATGCGGCGTGTCGCATTAATGAAGTCGACCGCGTAATTGTTGTGCTCTTCGATGCCCGTGGCGATGGTCAAGATATTGGGGTCGAAGATAATATCCTGTGGCGGGAAACCGACCTCCTGGGTCAGAATATTATAGGCTCGGGTGCAAATCTCCACCTTGCGGTCTTCACTGTCTGCCTGCCCCACTTCGTCAAACGCCATCACAACCACGGCGGCGCCGTAGCGCTTGACGAGCCTCGCCTGCTCTTTGAACTTCTCTTCGCCTTCTTTCAAGCTGATCGAGTTGACGATCCCCTTGCCCGGCAGCGCCTTCAGGCCCGCCTCAATGACGGACCACTTAGAGCTGTCCACCATGATCGGGACTTTGTTGATGTTCGTTTCGCCCTGGATCAGTGTCAAAAAGGTCGTCATCGCCTTTTCGGAGTCCAGGAGCCCCTCGTCCATATTGATGTCGATGACCTGAGCGCCGTTGTCCACCTGCTGCTGCGCGACCGTGAGCGCCGCCTCATAATCGCCGGCCAGGATCAATTTGGCGAACTTAGGTGATCCCGTGACGTTTGTCCGCTCGCCGACATTGACGAACAGCGCGTCTTCGCCGACGTTGAATGCCTGCGTCCCGCTCAGTCTCATGTCCGGCGTCACCGTCGGCGGCACGCGCGGCGGCAAGCCCTCGACAGCCTTGGCGAACCCACGAATGAACTCCGGCGTCGTGCCGCAGCAGCCGCCGATGATGTTCAGCCATCCGTTCTCCGCCCACTCGCGGATCGACGGCGTCATCTGCGGCTCATCCAGGTCAAACCCAGTTTCGGCCAATGCATTCGGCAGCCCCGCATTGGGATAAATACTCACGAAGATCGGAGCGATGCGCGAAATCTCTTCCACGAACGGGCGGTAGACATCGGGGCCGAAGCCGCAGTTCAAACCGACGGACAGCAGGGGCGCATGAGCAATCGAGTTCCACATCGCTTCTAAGTTTTGGCCCGTCAGGTTTCCGCCACCAAGATCCGTAATGCTCAGAGACGCCATGACGGGGACAACGCGCTCGCCTTCATCGAATAAGCGCTGGATCGCAAAGAGCGCCGCCTTGAGATTGAGCGTGTCAAACGTCGTCTCGCACAGCAGCAGGTCCACGCCGGCGTCAATCAGCGCCTTCGCCTGTTCGTAATACGTCGCTTCAAAATCATCAAACGTAAACGAACGGAACGCCGGATTGTTGGAGTCTTCAATGACTGTCGCACTGCGCGTGCAGGGGCCGATCGCGCCGGCGACAAAACGTGGGCGCGACGGGTCCTTCGCCATGCACTTGTGAACGGCTCGCCGCGCGATATCGACCGCCAGTTCGTTCATCTCACGCACCAGCGGAACCATGTCGTAATCCGCCATGGAGATGGAGTTGGCGCCGAACGTATTGGTCTCAATGATGTCCGCGCCCGCGTCCAGGTACGCCGTGTGGATCTCCTCAATGATGTCGGGACGCACAAGCATCAATGCTTCATTGTTGTTCTTGAGATCCACCGGATGGTTCGCAAAACGATCGCCCCGGAAATCAGCTTCCTCGGGTTTGTACCGCTGAATCATCGTCCCCATGGCGCCGTCGATCACGAGGATACGTTTTTTTAGTTCTTCACGAATATCTGCCATAGCCGTTATTATAGCACATCACGATTCCCCTCTTGACAGACGGAGACAAGTATGTTATTGTACTAGTGCGCTAGTACAAAGAACAGCAAATTTTAGCTGGCGATTAAAATCGCGGCTAGAAGTGCACGATGTCCACCTCCGTGGACCCCAGAAAATACACGCAATCGCCAGGGTTCTGGAGTGCCCGGAGGGGCACATCGTGCTTTTCTAGCCGCGATTTTAATCGTCAGGCGTAAACAGCAAAACAAAGCCATGTATATTCGACTGGATCAATCCTCGGGATCGCCGCTCTATTTACAGATCGTCGATCAGGTCAAAAGCATGATCGCCGGCGGCGCCCTGCGCGCCGGCGACCGCCTGCCAACAGTTCGCGAGTTGGCCTCGGAGTTGGTGGTCAACCCGAACACGATCGCGCACGCCTACCAACATTTGGAGCGTGAGCGCGTGGTAGAGACCCGGCGCGGCCTCGGCAGCTTCGTAAGCGCCGCCGAACCAGTCCTCAGTCTGGACGCCCGTCGCGCCCGCGTCGCCGCCCTGCTCGACCGTGCGCTCGTGGAGGCGCATCATGTCGATCTGGACGCTGATGAGATACGCGCGCTTTTGGAAGAGCGGCTTTTAGAGATGGCGGACGCCGAACGCTCGGATGAGCTTGCTCCATCGAAGTAGAAGAGTGAGGAAACCATAAGAATGAAAACACTGATTTGGAAAGAATGGCGCGAGACGAGGATGATCCCGGCGGCGTTCTGTCTGCTCTTCCTCGCCATCAACCTGTTTCTGGTCACGATACAGTATCTCGCCGATCACATGCATGGCGCTCGGGTGACGCCTCCAGGGGGCATTTACACGGTGGATTCAGTCAAGCTGACAGGCGTGGCGTGCAGCCTTCTTGCGGCGGTGGTTTGCGGCGGGAGCATCGTATCCAGTGAGGCAAGCAAAGGGACAATGTCGTTCCTCACCAGCCTGCCCGTCCCCAAAAAGTCTCTGTGGCTTGTGAAAGCGGGAATCGGCTTCGCTGGCGCGGCGGCGGCGCTCCTGGGGATCCTGCTTCTGGGACTAGCGCTGATTTGGGTTAATTTCGGCTGGGACGCCATTGTAAACACGATTGGCAACACCCTCGTTCTGATGATAGAGCTGCCGATCTTGATGCTGTGCGCCTTTACCGCTGTCTACGCTGTTTCTTACGCGGTATCGTGCCTGAACAATCAAACATTCGCCAGCATAGTCTTTGCCATTCTGGCGTGCTTCGCAATTTTCGGCGCCGGTTTTGGAACGATAATTTTACTGGATGGGGTAGCGACGCAGAAACTGTCGGAATTTAATAATCACCTCATTACCCTTCACGAGTTTGATTATTATCTCGCGCTTAACGCCACACTTCACGATCCAGAATCGATGATCGTCGCCACATCGTTCGCACTGCTGACACTGACAGGCATTGCTCTGCACATCTCTCATGTGTCGTTTGGCGCCACAGAAGAGCCCCGGCGACGCTACCTCATCCCGCTTCGAATCGTTGGCAAATGGACAGCAGTGTATGCCTCCCTCGGGGCGGCGCTCTACGGGCTCTACATGGTCATTCTGTTTCACGTACAGCCCGCGCTGATGCGGCAATAACAACATTGACTTGACACGGAAGATTATTCACTGCCGCAGTATCTCGGAGGACCGTTTCATGCATCGCCAATCGCTCTCGCTCTCACACCCGATCGATCCGTCCAAAGGTGACGCCGGCCTTTTATCCCCGGCCATCGCAAGCACTCCAGACGCGCTTCGGATCCAGGGCCTTGCCAAATCGTTCGGCAAAACATCGGTCCTTAAGGATCTGGATCTCGACGTCCCGCGTGGATCGGTCTATGCGCTGCTCGGCCGCAACGGCGCCGGCAAGAGCACGCTGATCCAATTGATGCTCGGCATCTTGCAGCCGAGCGCCGGCCAGATCCGTGTCCTCGGCCTGGACCCGGCCCGCGACGGCGTGGAGCTGCGCCAGCGCGTCGGCTACATCCCCGAGCGGCTGCCGATGTACGATTGGATGACCGTGGAGGAGACCCTGCGCTTCGTCAGCCCCCACTACCGAAACTGGTCTCGCGAGGATGAAGCGCGTCTGGTGACGACGTTCCGTCTCGATCGGACTAAGAAGGTCCGAGAGCTATCCCGAGGTAACATCGCCCTGCTGGCCCTCGTGATCGCCATGGCGCACGATCCCGAGTTAGTCCTGCTCGACGAATGCACCTCCGGCATGGACGCCATCGCCCGCTCCGAGTTCGATCGCACCGTGATCGACGCACTGCATGGCTCGAACCGGACCGTGTTTTTCGCCAGTCACCAGATCCACGAGATCGAACGGCTCTGCGACTGGGTCGGCATCCTGCACGACGGCCGCCTGCTGCTCCAGGCCCCAGTCGATACGCTCAAGTCGTTGGTGAAGATGCTGCGTGTGACGGGGATAGACGAAGGTGAGAACACGCTCGCTCAATCGCCGAATGTGCTCCAGGCTCGGACCTCGGGCCGTGAATGGCTCATCACGGTTCAGGACTACGACGAGATGACGCCGCCCGTCAAGTTCTTCGGCGGAGTGGTGAAAGAGGCGATCGATCTCACTCTGGAAGAGATCTTTGTCGCACTCGTCGCGAAGGAGGAGGCGAGAATATGAAAGCATTGATTTGGAAAGAATGGCGTGAGACACGCCTGATACCTGCGGCAATCACAATTCTGTTTCTTGTGACCAATCTGTTATGGACCTTGATCGATATACGCGTTCGAGCGTTATACGGTCCTGCAAGCGGCTCTTATACTGGAAACACGACGCTGATTTCCGCAGGTATCGCAGTCCTTCTGGGCGGCGTCCTTTCGGCGTCGGGAGCGTTTTCCGGAGAAATCGGCGCCGGATCGCTTTCCTTTCTGACGATGCTGCCCATCTCACGAGGGCGCATTTGGGTCTCAAAAGTCATCGCTGGACTGATGAGCGTGTTCCTCTCCTGTCTTGGCGTCGGCGCCGCCGGAGCCGCGATATTCGCCGGTCATGTTGGTCTCCTCAAAGATGCGGCAACCTATGCGCCGGCAGCCGTGAATGACTATTTGTTTGCGCTTCAGGACCCTCATATTATTATTTTCCCAATGGGTATTGTTCTGCTCGCAGCGATCGGATGCTTTGGAGTATCGCTCATGGTCTCGCTATTAGTGGACCGAACGCTGATCAGCTCGGTCATCTCGATTATTGCATGCGTTGGAATCCCATTTTTGGTTGTGTGTGCGATGAGTGCAGCCCCGCTTCTCTTCTCAGGTTCGACAGGTTTTGCCGGACAAGCGGGTCTTACCGTGCTTGGGCTGGTTATTCCTGTGTTTTACGCCGCTTCTTATTACATCTTTGCGAATGGAGAAACACTGCGCTCTTCCAAACGTTATTTCCTGATGGGACAAGCACTTGCCTGCTGGATGGCGCTCAACGTCGTCATCTTTGCGGGATGTTATGCGCTGCGGAATATCGTGTAAGGAATTGCCTGGGTTCGCAACCGCCGCTTGACATCGCCCCTCCCAGACAGCCATACTGAAAGCAAAATTTCGTGGGCGTTCGAAGGAGAAATGGGCGAATGGCAGTATCTGCGCAAGAAAAGCCGTATGTGATCGGCGTGGACCTCGGCGGCACCAATGTCCGCGCGGCGGTGATAAAGCGTGAGACGGAAGAGATTGTGGGACGCGGGGATAATCTGCCTTCGTACGCCATGGATGGAGTGGCGCAGACATGTGGTCAGATTGTTCTGGCGGCGGAGAACGCGCTGGAGAAGGCGGGCGTTTCTCGCGATCAGGTGCTGGGCGTCGGAGTCGCCGTTCCCGGACACGTGAAGGCAAAGGAAGGGATGGTGCTGTGGGCGCCGAACTTCAAGGATCAATGGAAAGGCGTACAGATTTCGCAGCCAGTGCAGGACGCGCTGAACCTGCCGGTCTTCCTGGGCAATGACGCGAACCTCGCCGCGCTCGGCGAGTACGCCTTTGGCGCGGGACGCGGCGTTCGTCACCTGATTATGATTACGCTGGGCACGGGCATCGGCGGCGGCATCATCATCGACGGCAAGCTGCTGGAAGGCGCGGACGGCGGCGCCGGCGAAGTCGGCCATGTAATCGTCAACGCCGGCGGACGGGGCGGCAACACCTCGTTCGGCGCCATTGAAGGCGAGGCGCAGATCAGCGCGATCGTCGAGCGCGCCGCGCGCAAGATCCAGGAAGGCCGCAAGACAGTCCTGGGAACCCTGGTCGATTTCGACCGCTTCCTGCTCACCCCCGCGATCATCGCGCAGGCCGCCGGCGCCGGTGACGAAGTCGCGATTGAAGTCTTTGAGGAGACGGGCTATTATCTCGGCGTCACCCTCGCTAGCCTGATCAACCTGTTCAACCCCCAAATGATCGTCATCGGCGGCGGCGTCGCCCAGGCCGGCGAACTGATCCTCGATCCGATCCGCCGCACCACGTACGCCTGCGCCATTCGTTCGCTCTCACGCAGCTGCACTATCGTTCCCGCAGAGCTCGGCGACAACGCCGGCATCCTCGGCGGCGCGGCCCTGGTGCTCCAGCAATTGGGCGGAGCGGAGTAGGCGGCTTCCCTGCGCCGTCCCTATTCCCCCGGCGCTAAAGCGCTTTCCCCTTTTTCCCAGCAAGCCGCTTCGCGGGGGAAAAGGGGTGCTAGTAATTATCAACCCTGCTCGCTCGACAAGTAGGTGTCAGAGAGTATCTGCGTTCGCAAATTACATCCTTCCGGTCCTGTGACGAGTGAATGGACGGCAGTGATTTGCTCCCCTTTTACCCTGCGAAGCAGCTTGTTGGGAAAAAGGGGAAAGCGCT
>NZ_JBDSQY010000036.1:0-18301 GCF_039929585.1 Capsulimonas sp. | reverse complement strand
TGGAGATGGTTATGCCGGGCGATAACGTTTCGATCACGGGCACTCTGATCGCCCCGATCGCGATGGAGGAAGGCCTGCGCTTCGCAATCCGCGAAGGCGGTCACACCGTTGGCGCCGGCGTCGTCAGCAAGATTATTCTTTAAGTCCGCAGGGACTTCGACGGTTAGCGGCGTGAAGGCAAATCACTTTGCCTTCTCGCCGCCTTTAGGACACTGTTATGGCAAACGAAGCACGAGTCATTGTGAACTTGGCGTGTACTGAGTGCAAAGAGCGCACATACGCCACGACGAAGAACAAGCGTAAGCATCCCGAGCGCTTGGAACTGAACAAGTTCTGTCCCCGCTGCCGCGCGCACAAGCTGCACCGCGAAGCGAAATAGTTGAGCCGGCCTCTGCGTATTCTATACGCAGTGGCCGATCTCTTCTCTTTGGGGGTATGGCTCAGTTGGTAGAGCGTTGGTCTCCAAAACCGAAGGTCCCGGGTTCGAGTCCTGGTGCCCCCGCCACATGAAAAGCCGGTCACGCAATGCGTGACCGGCTTTTCGTTTGTCTGGCTCCGATGGGCGCACGCCCGTTCGGCAGGAATTTTGGTTGTTGGGAGGGAATCGCTAATCTATGATAAGGAAGTCTGTCTGTCCGTCGCTCATGGTTTTGAGCGTTTTTTTCGTCGCCCTATGCTCCACAGGCTGCCGCCGCCATAAGACGGTCAATCTAGAGAGCGGCGCCGCCGTTCGCGTGATCAACGCCGTCTCTGGTTCGGAGGATCTGACGCTCTCCGTGAACGATCGCGACGCATGGCGTGGATCGCGATTTCGCAGCACGTCGGGGTACAAGGCGACGGAGCCGGGGAATTATTCGCTCTCCATGGCGACCAGCGCCGCGCAGGCGGGCGCGGCGTCCAATGTTTCGGTCACGCTGGAGCGCGGGGCGGTCTATACGGTCCTTGCTATCGATCCACGCCACGACGGCGATCCTGTCCGTACGATGATCTGGCGAGAGGATCGTGAGCAAGTCCCATCGGACCGTGCGCGCGTCCTGTTCGTTCATGCCGGACCGGATCTGGGGCCGCTAGAGTTCCTTGTCAACAATATCGTGGCGGGGGAGGGGACGCGTTTCGCGCACAAGAGCGAGCCGATGCTGCTTAATCCAGGGACTTACGCTTTCAAGGCGATCAATGCGGGGTCGGACGACGTGCGGCCAGTCGTCGGCCCCACGAGCTTTCGTCTTGAAGGCGGTCGTTCCTATACCGTGATCGCCATGGGACGGCGTTCCACCAATACTGTCTCCCTTGAGGCGTACAGCGACAATCTATAGTACTTTCCTTGGTAGTGTTACTCCACCGTTTGTATGTTCACGTCGGTGATTGTTGGTCCGTCAGATGCATCTAAGACTTTTAGCCGTACGGACTTCGCAGTGACCGGATCGAAGCGGCAGTGAAAGTCTGCTCCGATCTGCTTGCCCTGAAATATCGAGATCCATGGACCGTCGTCCGACGACCGATACTCGATCTGGAAAGATGCGACGCGGTTTGCATAGGCCTCTTTGATATTCACCCCATCGATCTGAGTCGGCGTCTTGTAATCCCGTTGCAGCCACGCTTCCTTTGTTCCGCCGTCCGTCGCCCATCGGGTGGCGTCATTCCCATCAAACGCTTTGTCCGGCCCGTATTCACTGCTGTTTTGATATACGTTGGACGCGGACGCCGCGCCGGCGGCGTAAACACTGTCGATTGGAGCGAGGCGCATTGCCGAGATGTCGAGGGTGAGAGCAATGACGGTGTCGTTCGGATCGTGCGCGGCGCTGGGAACCGTCAGGGTAAGAGCGTTCGCCGATTGCTCGAACGCCGCGGTTCCGTCGCCAAGCACTTCGGCTTTGAGGACCCGCGCCGGCAGGGCCGGTAATTGAATGGCGTCTCCGGTCCAATTCAGAACGTGCACGTAGACGGTATTACCCTTACGGGTGGAAGTGTAGTTGGGCGATGGCTTGTACGGACCGCCGCGCGTTCCGTAAATGGCGTCTCCATGTGTCTTCAGCCATTCCCCAACTCCGTTCAGGATCTCAGCCTGGCGCGGCTCGATCCTGCCATCCGGCATCGGGCCGACATTGAGCAGAAGGTTGCCGTCGCCGCCCGCGCAGCTTGCGAGCGCACGGACCACCGTGGAGACGGTTTTCAGCCTCTCATTCGGCTTCCACGCCCATTGCTCGCCCAGGGTCATGCAGGTCTCCCAGGGCGTTGTGTCGTCGTATGCACCCAGTTCCTGCTCGGGCGTGTAGTAACTCGCGTACTGGGAAAGCAGCTGGCGATTACTATCGTGCGGTCCCAGATCCAAACGGTTGTTAATCAGCATCTTTGCCTGGAGCTTAGTGACCAGCTTGTAAGTGTTTGCCTGATCGTACATCGGGTCTCCGCAATCCCAGTCGAACCAGAGCATATCGATCTTGCCGTAATTGGCCAAAAGTTCATGCAGCTCCGTGTGCATTCGGTCGATAAAGGCGGGGTTTTTCTCCGTGCGGAAGTCGGGATCGCGCCAGTCCATGGGGGAATAGTACCAGCCGATCTTCATTTTCTTCTTATGAGCCGCATCGGCGAGGGCGCCGCAGATATCTTTCTGATACGGCGTCGACGATATGTTGTAGTCGCTGGCCTTGGAGGGCCAGAGCAGAAATCCGTCGCAGTGCTTCGCTGTCAAAACCATATACTTCATGCCCGCGCGGCTGGCGACATCCACCCAAGCGCTCGCGTCGAACTCCGTCGGATCGAACGTTTTGTAGAGATTATCATAGACATCCACGGGAATATTCCCGTTGTTCGGGCAGTGTGGGTTGGAGTTGGCGCGGGACCAGCTGATCTCCTGTCCCGTCTGGCTGACCGGGCCCCAATGGATGAACAGGCCGAAGCGGGCGTCGCGCCACCACGCCATTTTCTTACTTGTCGGCGCCGGGCCGACGGTCTTCTTCTGAGCCACTGCCGGCGTGGCGGCGACCAGTAATGCGGCGGCCAGCGCCGACAGCGTCAAGAGCTGGCCGAGTGGCAGAGCGTGATTTGATATCATAAGTTCATTCCTGACGTCTTGGTCTTGAATAATCATTGCCTTTGTACGAAGAAAGGCCAATCTGTGACTATTATAAGGTCTATGGCTTCGTACGGCAATTGCCTCCTTTGAACATCCGTGGTAATATTTGATCATGGGAAAAGAAATAATTCTGGCCGAACCCCCTCTGCAACAAGCGCCGAGTTTGATGCAGAATGGCCCCGCCTCCTTTGGACAAAGCGGCGCGCACAAATATTTTCTCGCCGGATTGTGGCAATTGCATCTTTACCATGATGAGGGGGAAATACGGCTCACGAATCCAGAATGGTTTGGAGACACGACACTGATTTATCCCATCCGGCCGGGGGCGGTGAGCTTTTTGCCGCCGGACACGCACTCCGAATACCATCTGAGCCGGCCGGGGAGTTTTTACTACGCCCACCTGGCTTTGAACGGCTCTCGCGGCGGCGTGTGCGTGCCCGTAATGCAGTACTTAGACCATGATCGAGGCGAGATGGAAAGGCTGTTTGAGGAAGCGATCGGACTCTCCGCGACGCGGGGGTGGCGGGCGGAGATGAAGATTTGGGAGTTTGTCTGTCGATTGTCTGAGCGGGGTGGTTCGCGTGGTCCTGAAGCTGTGGGGGATCATCCCGCCGTCGCTCGCGCACGGCAGTTTATCGCCCTGCGATTAGACCAGCCAATCGGCGTCCCGGAGATCGCGCGCGCGGCCGGGGTTTCGCACTGCCATCTCAATCGATTATTTCATGCGGAGCTGGCAATGCCCGTCAAAAGCTATCTGACCCAGCAGCGGATGAGCCGGGCGCATTACCTGCTGACATATTCCAGCCAGCCCATAAAATCGATCGCCGCCGATGTCGGAATTCCCGATCTGCACTTGTTCAATAAAGTGGTGCGGCGTCATTTTGGAGCGCCGCCGACATTGGTCCAAGCGGGAATGGTTCCCAAAATAAACGAAGCCTCGCCGAATGTTCGGTGAGGCCTCGCTGCTGTATGGGAATAGTGCTATTTGCCGCGTTCGATCCAATCGCATACGCGGCGGTACGCCGTGGTGAGATAGTCCGACATCAGCTCTTCACGATTGCCGTTGTAGTAGTACTTGACGCGTTCGCCCAGCGGCTCTTCGGGATCGCCGATCGCGTAGGTTGCGATCTCGCGGGGCAGGACCAGCTTGCGGCTGTTGGACTGGTCGATCGCGATAAAGTCCGCCTTGAAAATCTTGTCCGTGTCCTTGAACTGCTCGTTCCAGGTCATCGTGACATCGTAGCTGCGGCCGTCGATGCAGTGATAGCTGCTCTTCTTTTCCATATCTCTTCCGTCACCTCGTCGTTTGATAATTGCAAAAAATGGATCGTGTCAGTGCTTGCGTGTTTTCAGCATCACCATGATGCAGGGACCGCCCGCGACAAACGATGCTCCGGCCGCTTCGCACTGCGCAATCGCGTTGGCCGATTCCGCGCCGGGCTGCATCCAGAACTTTGTGATCCCGCGCGCCAGGGCTTCCGCGACGCCGGCTTCCGTCACTGCGGGCGGGGTGATGAACACCGCGACTTCGGCGTCAGCAGGCGCGGCGGTGATGCTCGGGTAGCAGGGAACTCCCTCTATGTCCGCAGCGTTAGGATTAATAGGATACACGCTCTTGCCGTCGTTTTTCAGCGCGTGAAAGACGAGGCTACCGTACTTCTCGGGGTTACGTGAAGCTCCGGCCACGGCGAAGACGCGCGCCGTCAGAATGCTGTCGATTTCTTCGATTGTATTCATAAGAGTGCTCAGCGTTTTTCACCGTTATGGTAGCCTTTTTGGGGGCTGATTGTCAAGACGAACGACACGCCGCGTGGTTTGACTTCGCTCGGGCTCGTATGCTATACTTATTGGCGTAAACGCCCGGGTGGTGGAATGGCAGACACAGGGGACTTAAAATCCCCCGGGGAAACCCGTGCGGGTTCGAGTCCCGCTCTGGGCACCATCGTTTTTCGAGTACGGCGCCGGCAGACATTGTTTGTTTCCGGCGCCGATTTTCCGTGCGGACATAAGGACACGATAATGGCGCAGTATGATGTCGATGTGATTGTGATTGGCGGCGGCCCCGGCGGCTATCCCGCCGCGATCAAGGCCGCGCAGCTTGGCGGCAAGGTCGTTTGTATCGATTTTGACAAGGCGGGCGGCACCTGTTTGAACTGGGGCTGTATTCCGACGAAGACCATCATCGGCTCTGTCGCCGCCCTGGATCAGGCCAAGCACGCGGCCGACTTCGGTCTGACGCTCGGCGAGGTCGGCTACGACTTCGGCAAGGTCATGGCGCGCAAGGATAAAGTCGTGACGACCCTGGTAAGCGGCGTCGAGTTCCTCCTGAAGAAGAACAAGGTCCGCTTTATCGGCGGCAAAGGCAAGCTGCTAGACGCCCACACGGTTGAAGTGACCGCGCATGACGGCACGGTCGAGAAGATCACCACGGCGTCGATCATTCTCGCCACCGGCAGCGTTCCGGCGGCCCTGCCGATCCCTGGCCTGGACCAGGGCGGCGCCGACTCCGATGTCTTTATCGATAACCGCGAAGCGCGCAAGCGCCGCGGCGAAGGCAAGCTCGGCGGCACGGCGATCTGGACCAGCAACGAGGCCGTTTCCGCGACCGAGCTTCCCAAGCGCCTTGCAGTCATGGGCAGCGGCGCTGTCGGCACCGAGTTCGCCTACGCGTATCGTGGCCTGGGCGCGGAAGTCACACTGATCGAGCTGATGCCGACCATTCTGCCGACGATCGATCCTGAGATTTCGGGCGAGCTGCACAAGCTGCTGACGAAGTCCGGCATCAAGATCATGACCAGCACCAAGGTCGTCGCTGTGGATGTCGCAAATCGCAAGCTGAAGTACGTGAGCGAGAAGGACGGCGACGGCGAGCTGGAGTTCGACAAGCTGCTGGTGGCCGTGGGCCGCGCGCCCTACACCAACGGTTTGGGCCTGGAGAACGCCGGCATCGCGATGGATCGCCGTAAGATCATCGCAGACTCGTTCCTGCGCACCAACGTCCCGAACATCTACGCGATCGGTGACGCCGCCGGCGGCGGCCTCGCGCACGTTGCGACCCGTGAAGGCGAAGTCGCCGCTGAGAACGCGATGGGGCACAATGTCGAGATGGATCGCCGCGCGATCCCGGCGTGCGTCTACACCGAGCCGGAGATCGCCGTGACGGGCCTTACCGAGAAGGAAGCGCGCGAGCAGGGCTATGATGTCAAAGTCGGCAAGTTCACCTTCAAGGCGCTTGGCAAGGCGATGGCGATCAACGAAAACGTCGGTATGGTCAAGATCGTGACCGACGCCAAGTACGGCGAGATCCTGGGCGCGCACATCGTCGGCCCGCACGCCACGGACCTGATCCATGAAGTCTGCGTCTCCATCAAGCTGGAGTCGACGATCGAAGAACTCATGCACACGATCCACGGCCACCCGACCCTGTCGGAAGCCGTCATGGAAGCCGCGCAGGACGTCAAGGGCGAGAGCGTCCACAAGTAAGTTCGTTCGGACAAAACCAGAAAAACCGATCTCCGCAAGGGGATCGGTTTTTTGTTTGTCTGGAGTAACAGAATTTCGTCAAACAGAGGCGTTCAGCGCGGCGATGGTCAGTGATATCTGGATCGCGATCATGCGCCGCAGATCCGCGCCGTCTTTAGCGACTGTTTTGAAGCCGTGGACCGCAAATAGCAGCGCCTGGGCTAATTCTTCTGGCGTCACCTTCAGTGTTGAAGCACGGACAGCTTCCCGAAGCAGATCGGCCAGAAACGCCTGAAACTCGGCCGCCACCTCCTGCATCGCCGGATTTTCGTACTCGAACAAATCCCTGGCGTCAGGACTGGAGTAAGCGAGATCGAATGATTGCCCCACCCATAACTCGAAGCCAAGCGTAAGCTTCTGTTCCAGTGTCTTGTGCGCGGCGAGCTGGGCGTGGATCCTCTCAAAGATATCATCGTTCATCCGGTGGATCACGGCCCCAAAAAGCTCTTCCTTTTTAGGAAACACCAAATACAGCGCCGGGCGCGATATTCCCGCCGCTTTCGCGACATCGGCCATCGTGGTGCGGACATAGCCATAGCGCGCGAACACGTCCCGCGCCGCCTTGAGGATGCGTTCTTCTTTTTCACTGCTCATAACAAAATAATGACATATTTGTGCTGAGAAAGTTGACATTTATTGTCTATATGTCCATAATAGTCATATAGACAAATAAAGTCAAATGTCTAATTAGAGGAAATTTCTTTATGGGAGACTAAGACAATGCGAACGATCGAAATTGACGCGGCATCAGTCGCCGAGGCCTCGGGCTTGCTTCCCGGCGACGGTCCCGTGTTTATCCTGAACTTGCTTCGCTACAAGGAGCAAGCCGACTACAATGACCGTGCGGACGCAGCGCCGTGCTCGGGACGCGAGGCGTTTCACGAGCGGTATGTTCCCGTCTTCAACCAGATTGCGGACGCAGGAGCTCGCCCTGTTTGGGTCGGCGCGGCGCTGGCGCGCCTCGTTGGGCCAGCCGACGAACTGTGGGACGATGTCGCCATCGTGGAGTATCCCAGCTTCGCCGCCTTTCGGCGCGTCGTGGACAGTGAAGAATATCGGACAGAAGCCGCTCCTCATCGACTGGCGGCGCTTGAGGACTGCCGTCTGATCGCAATGACGAAGCTGCTCTAAGCTTACTCTCAATGGATAAGGAGTTACCACAGATGATCACACCGCGCACATGGTTTATTACCGGCACATCCAGCGGCATCGGCCGCCATCTTACCGAACTGCTGCTCGCCAAAGGCGAACGCGTCGCGGCCACGGCTCGCAAGACGGAAAGCTTGGACGACTTAAAGGCGCAATATGGGGAACAGCTTTGGGTACGGTCATTGGACGTGACTGATACGGCGGCGATCCGTCACGTCGTGGAGGAAGCATTTCGGGATCTGGGCCGGATCGATGCGATCGTCAGCAATGCCGGCTACGCGCTCGTTGGAGCCGGCGAAGAATTACAGGACGATCAGATCGTTCAGCAGATCAACACTAATCTTATCGGATCGATACAGCTGATCCGCGCCGCGCTGCCACATCTTCGTGAGCAGGGCGGGGGACGCATTCTCCAGGTCTCGTCCGAAGGCGGGCAGATCACCTATCCAAATTTCAGTCTGTACCACACGACCAAATGGGGGATTGAGGGGTTTGTCGAAACAGTCGCCAAGGAAGTCGCGCCGTTCCAGATCGCGTTTACGATCATCGAACCGGGACCGACGCGCACGAACTTCGGTGGTGGAATCGTCAGCCCTCCGCCGATGGAAGTTTACGACAATACGCCCGCCGGCGAAGTGCGCCGCGCCGTCGCGTCCGGTGAATTCAAAGCGCCTGGGGACGCTGTGAAAGTGGCCCAAGCGATGATCGACTCCGTGGATGTCACGCCTGCGCCGCAACGCTTGCTGTTCGGCGGTGACGCTTACGAGCGTGTGCATCAGGCGCTTACGGATCGATTGGCGGCTTTGGAAGCGCAGAAGGATCTGGCTTACAGCACCGACACGGATGTCTAAAACGAGGGATGGCTGCGTTTTGGTGGAAGTTACGCGGGCGTTGCGATCGGCGGCGCGTTTACCCCCGGAGGAGCGATTGGCGGAGGCGCTTTCGGCGCGGTGTCGGGCAGCAATTGCAGGCGCAGGTCGCGGCAGATATCGCCGAGCTGCTTGAGCTCCGCGAGCGTCATCAATCGGCTGGACTTGCTGGACGGGGCTGCCTGCACTAAGAACTTGTTTAGTCTGGACTTGAGGTCATTCTGCTCGGCGGACGGCTTGTCCGGAAAGCGCAGCACCAGCCAGTCGCGCATGCCGCGAAGGTCCGTGGTAATTTCGGAAAGCGGCGGCAGCAGATCCGGCATCTGTTCCTGAGCGGAGATTTCCGCCAGACCCGCGATCAGCCCTTCGGCATACCAGACCTTACCGGACGCAGGCACGGCCGGCGAGGCGATCCACTGCTTGATCGTGGCGTTCTCCGAAAGGCCCGACAGACGCTCGAATTCGTTGAGCGACGCCAGCGCTCGGCCGGCGTTCGGGCTTTGCAGCGCGACATCATGCGCCTCACCCACTAGCGCCAGCGGTTTGTTCAGTCGCTGCACGGCGTTCGAGATTGTTGCGGTCGCCTGGGGAGCCGCGTGCAGGGCGCGCATCGTCGTCAGCGCATCTGAGAAGCTGCCCTTGGCCATCTCCCGGTTGCGCTCCGCGATCGGCAGCAAGTTTCCCAGCTCCTGCACCGCCTTATTCTTATCTTTAATTTTCGTGATCTTGGTTGCGCGCTTCGCTAGCTCCGCATAAGAGAACGCGGCCTTCGCGAGCGAATACCCAAAGGCGAAGTACTGCCGCTCGGCAGCCGTCACCGACAATGGCGGCTGCGGCGCGGCGGGCGTTGTGGGGAAGGGAGGCGTGACAGCGCCGGGCGCCACCGGAGCGGGAGCGTTCTTCGGATCGGTCGCCGGGTTTGTGGGAACAGCCAGCGTGACTTGCGCCGGCGCGCAGTGCGATACAGCCAGCAGGCAAAGCAAAGCCAGCGGCGTGGTAATCTTCATGACGCAATTTTAGCAAAAGGCGGTGGGGATGTCAAGCAGAGGAAGGGTGGTACTGTCAGACACTCTCTCGGATATTGACGTCGGCTTCACAGAAAATGTACTATAGGTGCAACTGGCGGCCTTGCCGCGCTTCGCTCAACGAAAGTTACCATCCATGCTGCATTATCCAAAAATTCCAAGCAGTCGAAAATGTCCGCAAACTCGCTGCATCGCGTTTGAGAAGTACGACGGCACGAACCTTCACTGGGACTGGGATCGTGATTTCGGCTGGCACAGTTTTGGGACGCGCCGTGATGCATTCAATCTCACCGAAGCGGGCGTAGCGCAATTTACCCAGGCGCATGAGAACCTGAGCGGATGCGCCGCAGTATTCCAGGAGACTTTGGCGTTAGGGCTTGAACAGATTTTTCAGCAAAATCCGAACTATCTGGCTTATCCCAGCTTGAAGGTTTTTACCGAATTTCTGGGCCGCGAATCATTCGCCGGACTGCATAAGACGGATGATACGAAGGAACTAAGGCTCTTTGACGTCTGGGCGGAGCCGTTCGGCATGATTGGCCCAAAACAGTTTGTCACTGACTTTGGACATCTGAATATTGCGCGCGTCGTCTACGAAGGCAAACTCACCGGGCAATTCGCGGAAGATGTCCGGCTTGATAAATACGGCACGCCGGAAGGCGTCGTTTGCAAAGGCGGCGCCGGCGGGAGCGACCTCTGGATGTGCAAGATCAAAACCGAATCCTACCAGGTGCGACTGAGGCAGGCGTTCGCGGACAAATGGGAAGACTACTGGGAATGACCAGCATCTACGCCGCGATTTTCAGCGTCTTTACCGCCTGCGCCTCGTACTTCGGTTTGTAGTCCGGGCACTTGTAGCTCTTGGAGTACTCTTTCGGGTTCTCCGCCTCGTTCACGTAGATCTGCGCGTTGTTGACGCCGCATTTTTCGGCGGGACGGTCGTAGTTGCCGCAGTCGTAGCAGCGGCGCAGGATAGACCAGCAGACGGAACAGCGGAGGCTGCCGACGAGCTCCACGCGGCCACACAGGGGGCAGTGGATGTAGGTTTCCTGGAAGCCGAACTCTTTGGATTTGAGCGCCAAGCGGACCTTGCGGTTGAACTCGTCCAGGCCGCGCTGAAGCTCGGCGCAGGTGGCGAGCAGCTGGTTCATCTGCACGGCGGAGAGATATTCGATCACGCGCTCGTCGAGCAGGTCGCTCAGTTGATTACCGATCTTATCGATGGCTTTCATATGCTGCTCGGCCGTCGCCGGCTTGTATGGCTTCGCCTTCTCGGCGCGGACACCCATGGTCTTGAGCAGCTGGTCGGTGATCTGAATTGGGACGCGCAGAAACGCCTCGCGCTTGTCGGGATATTTATTAATCGCGTCGATTATTTTTTCGGCGTCGCCCAGGTTGAGCTTCTCCGCCTTGATCTTCTCGACCAGGCGCTTCTGAGTGGCGGGATCGTGGTTCAGCGCGCCGAGGGCGCGGGCGTGGCCTTCGGAAAGCGTGGTCTGTCCGGGGATGGCGCGCAGCGCCAGCTCGTTCTGCACGAAAAGGGGCAGTTCCAGGAGTTCCAGCGAGCGGCGCAGAGTGGTTTCGGAGACGCCCAGCGTCTTGCCGCACTTTTCCCAGGACATAAATGTCAGCAGGCCCTGGATGGCTCGGGCCTTTTCAATCGGGTTGAGATCTTCGCGCTGGAAATTCTCTAAGAGGGCGTCGGCCTGCGCGTCCTCGTCGCTCATCTCCTTGATGACGGCGGGGATGGCCTTGAGGCCGGCGAGGCGCGAGGCGCGGTAGCGGCGCTCGCCCATGACGATCTGGAACTTATCCGAGCCATCCGGCCCCTTGAAGGGACGGACGACGATCGGCTCCAGAACGCCGCGCTCTTTGATCGACGTGGCAAGCTCTTCCAGGCTTTCCTGGTAGAAGGACTTTCGCGGCTGTCCTTCGTTCGTGAGGATCTGATCCAGCGGAACATTCTGTACGTTAGTCATCGTGAGAGCTCTCCCGGTCGCGCCAATCGTTCGGCGCAATCGCAAAGATTGGCCTATTCTGATTGTCGGCGGAAGCAAGCGGTTTCTGGAGAGCCTCACGCGCCTAATGCTTGGATGATGATCCTTGCGGAGAAAAGACCTGAGACACGATGGCGCGGCAGACCGGACCGGCGGCGCTGCGCCCGTGGCCGCCGTTCTCGATCACGCAGGAGAACGCCACGCTGGGGTGGTCCGCCGGCGCGGAGCCGATGAACCAGGAGTGCGTCTGCTTATCTCCCTGATCGTTCTGCGCGCTGCCGGTTTTGCCGGCGACGCTGACGGGGAGGCCATTGAATACGCCGCGCGCCGTGCCGCCGGTGACGACCCCCGCGAGCATCGCCTGAAGCTGCGCCGCCTGATCGACCGTCAGCACCGTCGTCGCGTGCGCCTGTGTGGACGCATCATGGAAGAACCGCGCCGGAATGTGGATACCGCCGTTCGCGACCGTCTGCGCAACCTCCGCCATCTCTGTCGGCGTTGTGCGCACGGTTCCCTGGCCATACGAGCAGTCGGGCAGGTCTTCTCCTAGCGCCTTGAGCTTGGGGAAGTACGCCAGGCCAAAGCCTTCCGTTGCGGTCTTCTCCAGCGCCTCCGGGCCAATTTGAAGTCCCAAATGTGCGAAGTAGATGTTGCACGAAACGGCGAGCGCCTCCGGCATATCCGTTGAGCCATGCGCGGAGAACTCCGAGTCGTCGGTGATACGGCGGCGGGCGTAACGGACGCCGTTGTAACGCCACTTGACGTTGTACTCGGTGTGTGGGCAATTGACGATCGTGCTTTGAAGGCCTTGCTCGAAGGCGGCCGCCGCCGTCACGACCTTGAAGGTCGATCCCGGCGGATAAAGGCCGCGCACGGCGCGGTTGACGAGCGTCGCCCGCTTGTCTTTGTCCGCGAGAAGCTGCGCCATGCCGGCGCCGGTGACCGTCGCCGGATCGAAGGTCGGCGCGGTGACGGCGGCCAGCACCTCGCCTGTCGCGACATCGATCGCAACGGCTGCTCCGCTGTCCTTGGATTTGCCGGTGCGCCGGTCGTGAACCGAGTGTGCGCTGTCCAGCAGCGCGCGTGACGCCGCTTGCTGCAAATCGAGATCGATCGACAGATGAACGTCTTCGCCCTTTGGGCGCGGCGCGCCGGGCAGGTAGCGAAGTCGATAGGCAGTCAGCAGATCGGCGTAGCTCGCATACCCGCGCAGGTCGCCATTGCGGCCGAGCGCGTTTGTCGGGCTGCGATCGCCTTCCACTGCGTAAATCAAGTGGGCGCAGGCGGGACCGCCGGGGTAAACGCGCATGCGGCCATCAGGATTGAGCAGACCGGTCGCCTGGGACATTTGCTCGGACGTAGCGCTGACGGCCAGGACGCGCCCATTGCGGTCGTAGATCGTCCCGCGCGGGATAGCGTTGGCGTAGATCCGCAGGCGAGGATTGACATGATCGCGCGTCACCAGGTCCCGGTCCGGGGTTCGAATGGCGCGGCTGGCAATCGACGTATCCGCGATCCCCTGAATGTAAAAGAGTCGAAAGACGCCGATCTCGATGAGTAAATAGGCGGCCATAGCGACTGTCACGATCCGCGCCGAGCGCGCCCAGGCCGACGAGGCGACGTCTGTCACATCGTTTGGAAGCGTCTTCGACGACAGGTGCAGCAGCAGACCGATGGAGAAGAAGTTGACCACCAGCGACGACGTTCCGAACGACACGAAGGGCAGGGTGATGCCGGTCAGCGGCAGAAAGCCCGTGACGCCGCCGACGATGATCATGGTTTGCAGCGTCAGCAGCGTCGTGAGGCCAGCCGCCAGCAATCGGTCAAAATGAGTGACGGCTTGCAGCGCGATGCGAAACCCGCGAACGCAGATCAGCACATAGACGATCAAAATGCAGATCGCGCCGATCAATCCCATCTCCTCGCCGATGGAGGCGAAGATCAGGTCGGAGCCGCCGCGCGGGATCATGCCGGGATTGCCCATCCCAAGACCGCTGCCGAAGATGCCGCCCGTCGCCATTCCCCAGAGACCCTGACCCAGCTGCGCGCCCTTGGCGTCGGTGTTCTCCCAGGGGTTGAGCCACATCGTCACACGAGTCGCGAAAAAACCAAGGTGGATTTTGTAGCCGATAAAGCCTGCGATCAGCAATAGGGAGCCGCCGACGAGAGGATAGATTTTGCGCTGCGTGGCGAGATACACAATCGTCAGGAACGTTCCGAAGAGCAGAACGGCCGGCCCCAAGTCCTTCATCGCGACGAACAGCAGTAGAACGCTTGCGTAGATGATCGCCAGTGGACCGAAGTCCTGAACGCGGGGGAGGGGATTGATCGGGCTGTCCAGGGCGTCCGGGCGCTGTGTCAGATAAGACACCACGAACAGCACCAGAAGAATCTTGATCACTTCGACCGGCTCAAAGCCGAACAATTGGAGGTGGACGCCGCCCGGTCCGGAGCCGACTAAGATTTGCAGCACCATCAGCACGATGGCCGCCACAGCGTAGACATATTGATAGCGTCTGAGAACAATCCGTGAAAACGGCTTGAGCAGCGGGATCGCCAGCGCGATCATTCCATAGAGGGCGACGCCGCGGATCTGGCCGAGGAAAGAGAATGTATCCCGAAAGGGATCTTTCACGGTATAAACCATCATCAAGCCCACGCCGCAGAGGATCTCAATCAGCGGCAGCAGGAACGGATCGGCGCTCGGGGCGGTTTTGCGAAGGTAGATGTGCGCCAGCAGGAAGGCAAGGAAGAAAAAACCGACGCCCTGCCAGTATTCACTCGCGCCGCCGGCCTTGCTGCGCACGATCAGCAGGTCATCGTCCAGATCGACTCCCGAAGCGGCGAGCGGCTTGAGATGGCGCATCTGCGATGTGGACCCAAACGCATGACCGCGAAGCTTTTGACGCTCATCGACGATCTGCTGCGCGAGGATCGCGGGCAGGCCGAGCCTTTTGACAAGCTGCGGAGCAGTCGCTTGATTGATGTTGACGGCGTTCGCGGGCAGAGTGGCCGTGAGCAGCTTACTCTGGAATAAAAGAAAAAAGCCAAGAGCGAGCACTGCGGACATCGGCAGCAAGAGGGCGAGCTCCAGCCCTCGACGTGAAAAATTTTGACGCATGAGCAGTATAATACCCGTATGGAGACCCTTGCGCGGAATATCGCCGCATTCATCGCCCAGGAACCGGGCGGCAACGACGAGGAGCAGTTCAACGCGCTCGCGCTGGAGCTGTTCGCGCGGCAGTACGAAAAGAATGAAGTCTATCGACGACTGTGCGAGAGCCTGGATGTGAAGCCCGGTTCGATTGATCGTTGGCGGTTGATCCCCGCCACGCCTTCACAAGCGTTCAAGCTCTTCGATCTGAGCTGCACGCCTTCCGAGAGCGCTGTCCGCATTTTTCACTCGTCGGGCACGACGCTGCGTGAGGCCGGCAAACACTATATGGACGCCGATGCGCTCGCGCTTTACGAGATCAGTCTGAAGCGTGGCTTTGAACTGGGGATTCCCGGCGCGCGGGATTTGCCGATCTGGGCGATGATGCCCGCGCCGGACGACGCTCCGCATTCATCGCTCTCGCATATGCTGGGTGATCTACGCGCCGAACGTTTTTACTGGGATCAGAACGCGGCGTTATCCGAGGATCTTGCGAAACTTGACGGTCCGATCGTATTGTTTGGCGCAGCCTTCGCCTTTATTGGTCTCTTTGACGTGTCGGAAGATCATTGGAGCTTGCCGGAAGGCAGTATTGTGATTGAGACGGGCGGCTTCAAAGGACGAACTCGCGAAGTCGCGCGAGAAGAGCTTTATCAAATGTTTCAGGACCGCTTGGGCGTTCCTATTGCTTCGTGTTATAGTGAATACGGCATGTCCGAGATGGCGTCGCAATTTTACAGTCGTGGATTGGACGCCGTGAAGCGTGGTCCGCATTGGGTGCGCACTGTCGCGATCGATCCGGTGACGGGACAAGAGGCGGCTGCGGGGCAGCCGGGGCTGCTCACGCACTTCGATCTGGCGAACTACAACTCGGTAATGGCGGTTCAGACGGAAGATATGGGTGTGATGGACGCAGGCGGGTTTTCGCTGCGCGGTCGTGCAACCGACGCGGAGCTGCGCGGGTGCTCGCTGACTGTCGAGGAATTATGGGCGCGACAGTAACCGACATTCAGGAAGCCGCCATACGGCTGAGAGCGGCGCGGGAGGCTGTTTTGCTTCCAAAGTCGTCGCTCGATGTCGTTGAAGCGCTGAGCCTTCTCGCGGAGCGCTGTCTCAGGGGCGAGAGCGCGGCCGCAGCGCAGCTCGAAACGCTAACAGAGCCGTTTCCGTTTTCGATGGTGCGGCCCAGTCTTAATGCGCTGCTCCAGTCGATGTCGCGGGATTCGTTGCGCCATCTGCAAAAAAATGAAGGGGTTACCGACAGTCTTGGGTATGTTGTCGTAGGCCATGTGATTGCGGGGAACACGCCTCTGCTTGCCTGGACCAGTGTTGTACGCGCCTTGCTGGTGCGCAGCGCCTCGCTCGTCAAGCTTCCGACAGGATCCGCCGCACAGTGGGGCAGGGTGTTTCATACGCTGCTTGCCGAAACCGATCCCAGCCTCGTGCGCTGCGTGGAGATGTGGGAATGGGCCGGCGGAACACGCGATCTGGACGAAACTCTTGCACTACAAACGGATTGTTTGATCGCTTATGGTGACGACGCGACGATTGAACAGCTCCAAGGATACCGCCCTCAGGCGCCTTTCTTGGGATACGGGCATCGGCTGTCCATGGGGATCGCCCTTACCGCCGCAGACGGCATTCGCGCCGCAGCCGACTTCGCGCGTGATGTGCTGACATACGATCAAAGCGGGTGCCTCTCACCGCACTCGATCTATGTGATTGGGGATGTCTACGATGCGGACGACTTTGCGGAGCGTCTGGCCGTCGCTCTCAGGCGTATGTCGATGGAGAGCTTCTCCGCGCCTGTGACCGTCGCCGCCGCCGCTCAGGTGCGCCGGCATCGGACGCTGGCCCGGATGATGGGTGATCGGCTTTGGGAAGATACGGACCTGCGTTACACGGTCGTTCGACCGCGCCGCCGGCAATTTGCCGCATCGCCGACCCATGGGGTCATCAACGTACAGTCGCTTTCGTCGGTGGACGTCTTGCCGGAAGCCCTGGCCGAAGTTACTGGCGCGCTGCAAGGCTGCGCCGTCGCGGCTTCCGGAGACATTCCCTTATCGCTGCGGCGGATCCTGGAAGATGCGGGCGTTTCTTACGTGTGTCGCCCGGGTGAATTGCAGACGCCTCCTATCGAGTGGAGGCAAAACGGTATGGATGTTTTGAAGTGTTTGACGCCCGCAGTTGAATAACGTTGTTTTTGGAGGGAAAATCGATGAGGGAATTCAATGCCCTGTTCCTTGAGGTCTCTTGACTCTCGTAAATAACTCAGATATACTGTTGCTACTAAAAACTCCAAATGTTGCGCTGCGCATCAACGCAGCCACGCAAAACACACCGCCAGATCATACTGCGGTTACCTCAGGAGACTTCTTGTATTGAACGCTGCCCAACTTACGGTTAATAACCGCCCCACGGATAAGGGAGCACTGATCGAAGCCGTTGGCGAGGTAGATCTCACCACGGTCAATCAGCTGCGCGAGCCAGTTCTGGAAGCCGTCAACAACGGCTCCAAGTCCGCGGTCATCGTCGATTTGAGCCGCGTTGATTTTATCGACAGCGCGGGCCTCGCTCTCCTGGTGGAGGCGCGCAAGCGCTTGGCGCCGGATGCGCGCGCCCTGCACATCCTGCTCACCCCAGGACGTCAGCCGGAGCGCGTTCTGCGCCTTGGCCGGTTTGATACGATTATGAACCTGGCGTATGATTTTGCCGATATCGCGTAAAGACTCGGCTTCTCGGAAATGATAACGGAAGGTTTGAACTAGAATACGCAATGGCTGAAACCAAAGGCACGCCGGCGGGCACGTCCGGCATGAGCGCGATGGATAACCTCGCGCTCGCGAACAATTCCGACGACATCGGGTTCGTCGATCCTATTATCGGCCGCACCGCGCAGCGCGATGTGGCGGGATATTTTGGCTTCCCGCTGATCCGCAAGGGCGAAGTCGTGACGAAGGCCACCGCTGAAAAAGCGCTCAACCTGGGACGGCTGTTTGAACTTATCGCCGCAACGGATATCGTTTGATATGGCTGACAATTTCGATTTTGGACAGGATGACCGTTTTGGCTCGCGGCCTGCGGACGGCGCGGCCGGTCTGATCGCCGTCGTCGTAGGCGCAGCAATCGGCGCCGTCGCCGCATTGCTCTTAGCGCCGAAGTCCGGCAAAGATCTGCGTGAGGAGATTGCCTCGAAAGCGGGCAATTGGAAGACACACGCCGCTGACGCAATCGCGGAAGGCCGCGAGCGCGTGGTAAGTTCTGTTGAAGGCACGCTGGGAACAGCGCCGGCGGACGACGCGGCGCGAGTTGAGCCGACTAAAGCCGAATGACCAATTCAACAAAAAACGCCTCGGGCATTTGCCCGAGGCGTTTTTTGTGTCTGTGGCCCTCATCCCCCTGTATGAACAGGGACATGCTTTACACTTTAGACCGGCGACATCCTTTACACATTATTAGGATTGTTTCTCCTTCGAAATGTCTCTTGATGTTTCCAAAGCCAGTGGCGTCTC
>NZ_JBDSQY010000035.1:0-9700 GCF_039929585.1 Capsulimonas sp. | reverse complement strand
ACTGCGGTCCGCGCGAGTAAGTCGTAATCTGCAAAGAAACAAAAATTGGCCCATCGCCATATTTAGGCGATGGGCCAGCTTTCTTGTAACATCACGTAACCCTCGTGCGGGCCGTAATGATGAACGCCCTCTTTCCCGCCCGAAGGGCCGAAGCAGGGAAAGAGGGAGATCGAGCTTTAGCTCGATGGGGAGATGGGGCTAATCCACAAACTCATAACGAGTATTGCGGCGGCGCGCTGTATAACCGGCGTCCTGGATCAAGCGCTCGATCTCCTCGATCGGAACCGTGAACACGCAGCCGGCGGTGGAGACGACGTTCTCTTCCATCATCGTGCTGCCGAAGTCGTTCACGCCGTAGCGCAGCGAAAGCTGGCCGATGCGCGGCCCCTGGGTAACCCAGGAGGCTTGCAGGTTCTCGAAGTTGTCTAAGTAAATACGAGCGATGGCGATCGTGCGCATGTAGTCGAACGCCGAGGCGCGCGTGCCGCCGAGTTCGGTGCCGTCGGGCTGGTAGTTCCACGCGATAAACGCTTTGAAGCCGCCGGTCTCGTCCTGGAGGTCGCGCAGCTTGCGAAAATGCTCCACGCGGTCCTCTTCGGTATCGATGCTGCCGTACATCATGGTCGCCGACGATTTCAAGCCGACTTTGTGCGCGACGCGCATGCAGTCCAGCCACTCAGCGGCGGTATCTTTGTAGGGCGATATGAAGTCACGCACGCGATCCGTGAGAACTTCCGCGCCGCCGCCGGGGACGGAGTGCAGACCGGCCGCCTTCAAGCGTAGGAGCGTTTCCTCCATCGTCAGCTTGGAGATGTTCTTGATGTAGATGATCTCAGCGGGCGAAAGCGCGTGCAGAATGACCGTGGGGAACTTCTCCATGATCGCCCGGAAAAGATCCTCGTACCATTCGATCTTGAGCTTGGGGTTCAGACCGCCCTGCATCAAAATCTCAATGCCGCCCACATCCACCATCTCCTGAATCTTCTGGAAGATCTGCTCGCGGGACAGCACATACCCACCCTCGTGGCCGGGAATGCGATAGAAGTTACAGAAGCTGCACCGCACCCAGCAGACGTTGGTGTAGTTGATATTGCGTCCAACGATGTAGGTGACAAGCTGCTCCGGGTGCTTCTTGTTGCGCACGAAGTCGGCGAGCTCGGCCAGGTCCGTGAGGTTCTTGTGACGGAACAAACGCAGTGCGTCGTCATCCGTGATTCGCTCGCCGGCGTAGACTTTGTCCGCGATATCAACGATCGACGGGTATTCGGGCAGCGTCAGGTCGGCCCGGCGCAGGTCTCGTTCAATGACTGCCATCGGTGTTTGTCCTTCCTAGTTCACAACCGCAAGTGGGATGGGCGCGTGGGACTTCTGGGCCTGGCGAACGGGATCGCTGAGCTCGTCCGTCGCCTCGACTTCGTTGTAGAAGCTGTCGCGCTCCACGGGGGTGCGGCCGGCTTCACGGATCAATTCCACGAGCTGCGGGCGCGTGAGCACCTGGCTCTTGTTCCCCTGCTCGCCGTCTTTGTAGGTAATCTCATATTCGTGGATCGTGCCGTCGAGGTCGTCGGCGCCGTACCACTGGGCCAGCTGCGAGACCTGGGGGGTGTTCATGATCCAGAACGTCTTGATATGCTGGAAGTTGTCCAGCATTAGGCGGGAGATCGCGATGTTGCGCAGGTCGCCGTCACCGGTCGGGTGCGGCAAGTCCGCGAGCTGTGTACCTTCTGGGTGGAACGAAAGCGGCGTGAACGTCACGAAGTGCTTGGTCTCGTCCTGAAGCGCGCGCATTTTGACCAAATGCTCGACGCGCTCGGGAATGGTCTCGATGTGGCCATAGAGCATGGTGGCGTACTGGAGCAGCCCCGCCTTCGCGGCGGCCTTGGAAATCTCCATCCACTCATTGCCGTCGATCTTGCGGTCGAATAGCTCCATATGCACACGATCGGACAAAATCTCGATGCCGCCGCCAGGAAGGCTGTCCAGGCCCGCTTCGCGCAGGTCGGCGAAGACTTCGGCCAGCGGCTTGTTCGCCTGTCGCTGAATTTCGACGATCTCGACGCAGGTAAAGGCTTTGATGTGGACGCCGGGGCGCGTTTCTTTGACGGCGCGCAGCAGGTCCAGATAGTATTGGTATGGCAGCTTGGGGTTGATGCCCGCCACCATATGCACTTCCTTGATCGGCACGTCCAGGTGCATGCGCAGACGGTTCTTAACGTCGTCGATGCTCATGGTGTACGGATCGGGACCGCCCTTCTGCGCGTAAAAGGCGCAGAACTTGCAGCCCTTGTTGCAGACGTTAGTGTAGTTGATGTGCTGGTTGCGGACGTAGTACGTGAGGTTGCCGTTCATGCGCTCGCGGACGATGTTCGCCAGAGCGCCCACGGCGTTCAGATTGGGGTTCTCATACAGCGCGAGGGCGTCCTCGGCGCTCAGGCGCGTCCCCGACATCACCTTGTCGTAGATGCCGGTCAGGCCGGCGGTTTCAAACAGCCTCATGCTCATGATGACTTGCTCCATTCCAATATGAACGCGGCGGATATTGCGCGACGGCATACTTTGCACAATATTTCACAAAGTATTATACCCTATCAACGCGTTTCAGTCCAATTCGTTCCCGGCGCTCTTCTTGCTTACGGCCGGAATGTCGATTTTGACATTGAGCGCGGAGTTGACCACGTGAATGGTCGCGGACGAGACACCCGTCACGAATGATTGCAGTTCGCGGCCGATCGCTTCGTAGCGCCACCCCGAAAGAAGCGTCGTGCTCGGATTGCCGCGCACGAGCAGCGACGCCGACGCGCGTGTCAGGGCCAGCTCCGGCGCAATGCCCCGCGCCAGGCACAGAGCGGCGCCCATCGCGGCGGTCAGGTCCGTCATGACGCGCTGCTGCGGTGTTTCGTCGTCCTGTCCGGCCAGTGGCTCCGGCAGGTTTTCCTCTTTAATAGCGCGGGCGGCGTCCAGAGCGGCCAGAATATCGGGGCCAATCGTTGCTTCCTCCCCTGCTGGGAAGCCGCGCACCTTAATAAAGTCTGTAATTCGTTTTGGCGGGCGCAGCGCAAGCTCCGTCACCACTTCATCTTTTAAGACGAGACGGGCGGACATATCGCGCGCCGCAGCTTCGCGCTCTCGCCAGGCGGCGACGGAGCGCAGGTAAGCCGTCGGACGAGCCGTCATTCCCGAGCGCGGCCCGCGGATGCGCTGGTAGGCGATATCCGGGTCGGGCTCATAGGCGATCGCCGTAGAGAAGCGCGCCATTTCTTCGTCCAGCCATCCGCGCCGGCCGATCTTGGTCAGCATGGCTCCGAGCTTGTCGGCGATGGGGAGCAGATAACGAACGTCATCACGCGCATACTTGAGCTGTTCTGGGGACAATGGACGCCGGTCCCACTCGCTGCGTGTTTCCGTTTTGCCGAGCCGCACGCCGACGAGGGCTTCGACCAGACGCGCGTAGCTCAGCGGGTACTGCGGCAGGCCGATCAAGCCGGCCGCCACCTGCGTATCAAAGATGCTCTGGGGAAGATCGCGGCTGCCGTAAAAGGCCAGGCGCAGGTCCTCGCGCGCCGCGTGCAGCACCACCTCAATATCTGGATCGCTGACCAGTTCCCAGAACGGCGCCAGCGAGGGAATCACGATGGAATCGATCAGGGCGATGAACTCATCCGTCGCCACCTGAATCAAGCACAGACGCGGCACATAAGTCCGCTCCGCCAAAAACTCCGTGTCCAGGGCGAACCGCCCTGCCGCCCTGAGGTCCGCCACCAACGCCAGGAGGTCTTCCTGGGTCTTCACCATCGGCCGCTCGATATGCTCCGTGCTATTCGCCATGTACTACCTCTCCCTGATAAGCCGCCATGCCTCCGTCCATCGTCGCCACATTCTCGTATCCCAAGGACGCCAGATATTGCGCCGCCATCTCACTGCGCACGCCGTGCTCGCAAATCAGCACGATCTCTTCGTCCGAACTCAGTTCGCCCGCTGCGCGCGAGGCGAACTCATCGATCGGGATCAGCTGGACATTCTCAAGGTGATATTGGAAATATTCCGCGGGGGTGCGGACATCGACAAGGGTCGGATGATCGCCATTCTCCAGCCGCTCTTGGAGCTCAGCGGCGGAAAGATGGCTGTACGCAGGTTTAAATACCATAATTACACACATTTTACCCTAAAGTCGGCCCGCGTTCAGCCGATAATAATAACGGAACTCGTTCCGCTTTTATTAGGAATCCAGACGCCATGACCGAAACTGCCATCCATATCGCCGGCTTTCGCAAGGAATACCCAGCGGCCCGGCGTAAAGAAATGCGCCTCGCGGTAAATAATCTCGATCTCGACGTGCCCGCCGGCGGCCTATTCGGCTTCCTCGGCCCCAACGGCGCCGGCAAGACCACGACCATCAAGATGCTCCTCGGCTTCATTCCGGCCACACTGGGAGAAGCCTCACTGTTCGGCGTTCCCGTGGAAGATCCCGCCGCGCGCCGCGCCGTCGGGTATCTGCCGGAACAGCCCTATTTCCACAAGTTTTTGACGGCCCAGGAAGTGGTCGCCGCACACGTCGGCTTTGCCGGGGCGCATGGCCGCGCCGCCAAGGAACAGACCGAAGCCCTCCTGCGCCGCGTCGGCGCGTATGACTACCGGACGCTCAGATTATCGAAATGTTCGAAGGGCATGGTCCAGCGTGTCGGCCTCGCGACGGCGCTCGCCGGCGATCCCAAACTTTTGATCATGGATGAGCCGTCGTCGGGCCTCGACCCTATCGGCCGCAAGGAACTGCGCGCGCTGCTTCAGGAATTAAAGGACGAAGGCAAGACGCTCTTTATCTCCTCGCACCTATTGTCGGAAATGGAATCGCTCTGCGACCGTGTCGCCGTGCTCCATCAAGGCGAGCTGGTCGCCTGCGGAACGCCCGGCGAAATCACGCGTGGGGACGATGAGATCGCCGTTCTGCTGGACGGACTGGACGAAACTGAAAGCCTGGCGCGCGAGATCGCGACGCTGGGCGGATCGCTGGCGCGTCAGCCGGAGACGCGCGGCAGCCGATTGGTGGCGCCCGCCGCCGCGCTTTACCGCGTGATGGGCCTACTGGAACAGCGCAAGGCGCGCGTCATCTCCGTGAGCCAGCGTCACGAGACCCTGGAAGACGCCTTTTTACGGCTGGTCGGATCGACCGGGCATTAGGAACGATTTTATGCAGGCCTTACGCAACATTGGAATTATCGGGCGGATCACGATGCTGGAGGGCGCGCGCAAGCAGGTCTTTCACGTCTTATTGATGGTGGCGGTCGTGATGATCTTCGGATCGACCGTGCTCGCCCATTTCGACGACAAGGTCCAGGCGAAGATGCTGGCGGACCTGTCGCTGGCGTCCATGTTCTTCGTCAGCGCCGCCATCGCGATCACCATCACCGTGACCGGCGTTCCCGGCGAGATGGAGCAAAAGACAGTCTATCCCGTGCTGGCGAAGGCGGTCACCCGAAGCCAATTCGTCCTCGGCAAATTCGCCGGCGCGATGGGCACGGTCGCCATCGGCATGGCGGTCATGGCCCTTGCCTTCGTCTTCGTCGAGTGGTGGTTCCTCGCCGGCCACATCGACTTCGCCGTGCTCTACGTCGTTCCATTTCTCTTCTTAGAAACGGCCATCCTCGCCGCGATCTCCCTCGCGCTTTCGACCGTCTGCTCCTGGCCCCTGGCCTGGTTTCTCTCGGTCATCGTCTGCCTCGTCGGCAATGTGAAGTTCCAGCTCTACGCCTCACTGATGGCGAAGCACCCAACTCCATTCAACAAGATAGCAATCAGCGGGTTCTATCATGTACTGCCCAGTTTGGAAAGCTTCAACTTCAAGGATGCGTTAGTACATCATCTGACCGTTCCCAATGTCTATCTCTGGCAGACCGCCCTTTACGGGCTCTGCTACACCGCCGCCATGCTCACCCTGGCGTCCATCTCATTCCGCCGGAGGGAATTATAATGCGCCGCCCCAAGTTCGACCCAGCCGCATGGATCGTGGTCCCCGCCGTCGTACTCACGCTTTCCAGCGTCAGCCTCCTGACCTTCCGAACGCCAACCCATGCGGACACGATGTCCCGCCCGTCTGCGGCAATAGCTCCCGCCTCACCTTCCGCCAACACGCCTGTCTCGAATATGCACGATGCAGACGATGGCGACGGCGATGAGCTTCTGGAGCACTGGGGCGATCCCAAGTACGCCAAGGAAGAGCGTATCCAATTGGCCGGAATGGGCTTACTATTTGTCGGCGCGGCGGCCATGCAGTGGAAGCGCTCGGCGCGTAATCGGAGGAACGGCAATGGCGCAAAAGCGTAAAAAAGCACAACGTCCGGCCAAGGCGCTCGCGGCCGCGATTCTTCTGATGCTCGCCGCCGGCTCTTTCGACTCCCTCTCCATGCCAACAGCAATGCGTGAAGGCTATCTGAAGTCGACGGGCAAAGACAGCAACGGCGCGGTGGCGATGGCCGCCGGCCAGTTTCGCTCCGTCGCCGCGAACCTTCTTTGGATGAAGGTCGTCGACCACTACCACCATCAGCAGATGGCCGACGGCGGCGACTGGTCCAAGAACGAAAGCCTGCTCCCGATGCTCAAAACGATCATCGAGCTGGACCCGCACTTCCTGGAAGCCTACTATATCATGGGCGGCACGATCCTGCCGCGCACGGGCCACCTCACGGAAGGCGAAGCCGTTCTCAAAAAAGGCATCGCGCAAAATCCCAAGGACTACGAACTCTACCGCCAGATGGCGATGCTCCTCGCCGCCAGCGCCCACCGCCCCGCCGACGCCCTGCCCTACGCGCAAAAGGGCCTGGAAACGGCGCCGGACGATTTTTCGCGCAACATCATGCGCAAGCTCTGCCATACCCTCGAAGGCCAGATCGCCGACGTGCGGCAAGCGCGGGCGTAAATCAAGATTCGGTTTTGAATTCCACCACGCTCCCACACACAGTATCTGTGGGAAAGCATAAGACGTCGACGAAATCTTCTTACCCCTTGCATTTTTCTGCATCTTCTTGTATACTAATCTTAGATATATCTAAGATTAGTCTTAAACAAATCATAGATGTGTCATATTCCAAGACGGAGCATGGCTCCGTAAGAAAGAAAAAGAAACTATGTTCGGACATCAACACAACTGGGGCGGAGATCGCGGCCATGGCGGTCATGGACAGCACGGCCACGGTCATGGACACGGCGGCCACGGATTTGGCGGTCATGGCTGGGGATTCGGTCGTCAGGATCGTCCAGGCGACATGCCATCGCGGGATCGGGTAGACTTTGACGAGAGCAATGGCGAAGGAGACAGCGGCATGTTTGGGAATGGCTGGGAAGGACGAGGCGGCGGCGGACCTCGGGGACGTGGACCACAGGGATTTGGCTTTGGCCGCGGGCCGGGGCGCCCCGAACGAGCGCTGGAACAAGGCGACCTTCGCTGGATTGTCCTCGATCTCATCGCTGCGCAGCCGCGCCATGGCTACGAAATCATCAAAGCGATCGAAGAAGCGATGAACGGGCACTACACACCCAGCCCCGGCGTCATCTACCCTACCCTGACGTATCTGGAAGAAACGGGAATGATCGCCAGCGAAGCGCAGGCGACTAAAAAACTCTACAGCATTACCGACGAAGGCCGCACGGCGCTCAACGATAACGCGGCGGCGGTCCAGTCCGCGCACGCCCGCATCGAAGGCGCACGCGCACGCTTCGGCGGTCCGCCTGCTCCGGAGATGCACCGCGCCATGGAAAACCTACGCGCCGCTATCCAGGTGCGTCTGGCAAAAGGCGAACTCTCCCCCGAATCCCTCGCCGCCGTCACCGCCGCGCTCGACCGCGCCGCCAGCGAGATCGAACGCAGCTGAGACAGCAGATGGGAAAAAAGTACGAAGTGGAATGCTGCTCCGATAGATTTATGGAGCAGCATTCCGATCGACTTTGGAAAGGAACTCTAACGATGCCTCCAGTCACAATCGTCGGCGCGGGGCTTGGCGGTCTCACTCTCGCACGCATCCTCCACCTCCACGGCATCCCCGCAACGATCTACGAGGCGGATGCCTCGGCGGAGACCCGCACGCAGGGCGGCCAGCTCGATATCCATGAGCACGACGGGCAGGTCGCGCTTGAAGCCGCCGGCCTCACCGACGAGTTCCGCGCGATCATTCACGAGGGCGGCCAGGCGACGCGCGCACTCGACCAGCACGGCGCGATCCTGCTCGACAAACCTGACGATGGCTCGCATGGGCGTCCTGAAGTGCTTCGCGGAGACCTGCGCCGAATTCTGCTCCAATCGCTGCCCGACGGGACAATTCAGTGGGGACGCAAAATCGCCAGCGCCCAATCCCTCGGCGACGGCCTGCACGAACTGACTTTTGCAGACGGATCGACCGCAACCACCCGCCTCCTCGTCGGCGCCGACGGCGCGTGGTCGAAGATCCGGCCGCTGCTCTCCGACGCCAAGCCTGAGTACGTCGGCTCATCATTCATCGAGACTTATCTGTACGACGCCGACGAACGCCACCCCGCGTCCGCCGAAGCCGTCGGCGACGGCGCCATGTTCGCGCTCGTCCCGGGAAAGGGCATCGCCGCGCACCGTGAGGCGGGTGGCGTACTGCACACATATGTTCAGATGATCCGCTCCGCCGAGTGGTTCGCCAGCATCGATTTCAGCGACGCCGCCGCTGCGAAAGCTCGAATCGCGGCCGAATTCGACGGATGGGCGCCGGCGCTCACCGCACTAATCACCGACAGCGACACCCCACCGGTCCTGCGCACGATCAACGCGCTCCCAACTGACCACCGATGGGACCGCGTCCCCGGAGTAACCCTACTCGGTGACGCCGCACACCTGGCGCCGCCCGCCGGCGAAGGCGCAAACTTGGCAATGTTCGACGGCGCCGAGCTCGCAAAAGCAATCATCGCCCACCCCAACGACATCGAAGCCGCCCTCACCGCTTACGAAGCCGCACTGTTCCCACGCAGCCAATCATCCGCCGCAGACGCGCATAAGATCCTAGATCTCTGCCTCGGCGACAACGCCCCCTATAGCCTCATCGACTTCTTCACCGGCGTCTTTGATAGGAAACACGAATAGCCCCTGCAATCCTGATCGATTAACCTCCCGGAGCAGCCCGACACGTTTGTGTAGAGCTGCTCTCGTTATTTTTGGATGATCTGTCGATTTGGGCTTCGGTGAAACGACAAATGATTGGCGGTGACAAAAACGAAAACTCGGATACGATGAAGGAGACGGCGATGATTATCAATTGTTATCTGGCGTTTGACGGCCAATGTAAAGAAGCGTTCGAGTTTTATCAGAAAGTTTTGGGCGGCGAGATCGTGATGCTGGTGACCATGGGCGACACGCCGATGGGCGCCGACGCCACAGAAGAGCAGAAGAAAAAGATCATGCACGCGCGTTTGAATATTGGCGACAATGTTCTGATGGGCGGCGATTCACCCATGCCCAGCTTCAGCAAGCCACAGGGCTTCTCGGTTTCCATTGGTCTGAGCGATTACGACGAAGGCAAGCGCATCTTCGACGCGCTGTCGGAAAACGCCGCGATCATGATGCCGTTCGAAAAGACCTTCTGGGCCAAAGGTTTCGGAATGCTCATCGACCAATACGGCACGCCGTGGATGGTGAACTGCGAATAAGAGACACAAAAAAAGGCCGGCGCGACGAAGAGCGATCTTCGTCGCG
>NZ_JBDSQY010000034.1:0-8763 GCF_039929585.1 Capsulimonas sp. | reverse complement strand
AAGTGCACGATGTCCACCTACGTGGACTCCAGAAACCTGGCGATTGCGTTTCGTTTCTGGAGTGCCCGAAGGGGCACATCGTGCACTTCTAGCCGCGATTTCAATCGCCGGGTGATCTCTGGATTACTGTACGCTGAGGATTTCTCCCGTGCGGCTGTCCAAACGAATTTCGCTTGCTCCCTGCGGAGCTTTGTTGGCGCCGGCGCTGTCCATTGCGGCGAGGAATTTGCCTTGCAGTACGATCGCGCCGCTCGCTAGATGCGACTGAAGCCCGCCTGTGTTTTTTGCTTCCACAACATGGCTTGTGGCATAGGGAAGAACAGAGGCGACGCGGCCTGTTGTGGAGTTGAAACTGATGACGACGTCCGTTGCGGTCGCGAGCGTGGAGCCTGAACCGATGACACGGATCGGTTTGGCGCTGAGGCCGTTCCAATAGGTCATCGCTGTGAACCTGTCCGACGCCGTGGCGGTAAAGATGATGTTAGGCAAGTTCGTCGAAATGCCGGTGAGCGACGCCACGCGCGTTCCTGAGGGCGTGGCGGCGTCAAAGGTCATCAGACTGCTGATCGTGTCGCCCTGCTGCGCAAACAAGAATCCTGACGCTGAGGTTCCATAAGCGTAGCCGGCGGGGCCGACAAAGTAACGCTTTGTGATGAGAGGCGACCATGCCGGCGTCGCGTCGCTTGTCGCCCCATCGGTGATCCGATAAGCCTGTGTTCCATCCGCATTAGCGACATAGATTTGAGGGCGGGTCGATGAGTCGGTCCGACTAAAGGCGATTTTACTCCCATCTGCGGACCATGCGGGAGATAAATCATTATAAGCAGCGTACGTCAGTGCTTGAAGACTACCACTAGTTGCGGAGATCACGTAGATATGGTAATTAGAATTGATGTAAAAAGCAAAAGCAATTTTACTCCCGTCCGGCGACCATGCCGGCTGAATAAAATCGTAGGAGGTGTAAACAGGAGCAGCGTTATGCGCGCCCGATCCATTGGCGTTCGCAATGTAAATATAGTTATGTCCCGCTGTGGCGTCGTAATGATTGTAGGCGTATTTGGAGCCGTCCGGCGCCCACGTCGGATCGGTTTCCTGCGCAGCGACTGTGCTGAGACGCGTGGCGGTTCCTCCCGATGAACTGATCGAGTAGATTTGTCGAAAGCCAATCGTAGTGTTGCTCTGGTCGAAGAGGATCGTGGCGCCGTTGGGAGAGAACGAAGGGTTAGCGCAATCCGCCCTTCCGTCCGTCAGCCGCACGCTTCCCGTCCCGTCCGGGAGCGCGGTATAAATTTGGAAGTGTCCGACGGAAGCGTCATAGCGCATATAAGCGATCTTGGCGCCGTTGGGACTCCATGAAGGCGCAGTTGCGTTACTGTATGTGGGAATGTCGGTGGTTAGCTGTGTCTGGGAAGCCCCGTTCGGAGAAATCGTGTAAACCGCGCCCCCACGATCGAAGGCGATCAAGCTGGAGCTGACCGAAGGCGATTGCGCCGCCTGCAGCGTTGTGATCGCTGCTCCAGCGACCCCCGTGACGACCGTGCCGCCCGATCCGCCGACAACTGGCGCTTGTGTCGCCCCGACAATGTGCGCGGTCAGCGCTCCAAATGTCTGATCCTGCCCGGCGCCTCCGCCGGGCGCCGTGGGAACGCTGGACGACGATCCGCCCCCGCCTCCGCCGCATCCCGCGATGGAAAACATTCCGACCAGCAGCGCCGCCGCCGTGACGGCTGCTCGATGAAACGATGGATTCGCCATTGTCGTGCCTCTTTCGTGCGTAAGAGCGAGAAAACAATTCTGTTTCATGAAGGGCGCCGCCGCGTGGCCGATCAGCCCTCCAAAAAGTTCCGGATCATCTGCTTGCCATGCTCCGTCAGCACGGACTCCGGATGAAATTGTACCCCCTCCAGCGGCCAGGTCTTATGCTTCAGTCCCATAATCTCCCCATCCGCCGACTCCGCCGTGATCTCCACGCTGTCCGGCAGCGTCGCCCGCTCCACGATCAGCGAATGGTACCGCGTCGCCTCCAGCGGCGAAGGCAGGCCCTTAAAAACACCCTTCCCTGTATGCGTGATCGCCGAAGTCTTCCCATGCATCAGCTTATCCGCCCGGATCACCTTGCCGCCCACCGCCTGCCCGAGCGCCTGCATCCCCAAACATACCCCAAAAATCGGAACCGTCGCCCCCAGTTCCCGAATGACATCCAGCGTCACCCCCGCCTCATCCGGCGTTCCCGGACCCGGCGAAATCAAAATCTTCTCCGGCGCGAGCGCTTTAATATCGGCGACCGTGAGCGTGTCATTGCGGCGGACATCAATGTCCGCCCCCATCTCGCCTAGGTACTGGACGAGGTTGTAAGTGAAAGAGTCGTAGTTGTCGATGACGAGAATTTTTGGCATAATATCTGGTTCCTTCAGCGTATCAAATTTGAGCTTGTGATGTCGTGGCGCCTTCGCATCCATACCCGCGTTCAGCGCCACCAGTGATCTTCGGGCAGCAGGTGAACTTCAGAGTGCATGACATCTTCAAACCACGCTTTCATTTGCGTTTTCATAACCAAGTATTCCGAAGCCGCATGCGATGTGCCGATCAGGGACATGGGCGTCGTCTTGGCGTACTCCATGATCAGGGCGTCGCGTGATCGGCCAATGTCGTTGTCGATATGGTTCCTGATTTCGCCGGTCACGTAGGCCTGCGCTCCTTTGGCTTCCGCCTCTTTGTATAGATCAACACGTGTCCCAGCGCCGGCGACGACCGCGATGCGCCTGAGTTCGTTGTGCTTGGGACCGAGGAACTCCCCATATGGAATGTCCATCGCCGCGATGAGTTCGGCGATCAAAGCATCGGTGCTGCGCGGAGCGAGTTCACAGATTGCGCCGTACGGTCCGTAATCCCCTTCGTAAAAGTGATCGATAACCGTCGCCCCCAGTGTCTCGACAATCGCCGCCGTCGTCCCAATCCGCCAATTTAAGTCCATTGGAATATGGCAAGAATAGTACGACAGACCGATTTCGCGCATCGCCCGAAGCTGCGCCTCGGGAATGGGCATGATGAACGGCTCGGGCTGCGATTTGCCCCGAGGATCGCCCATCTTCATGTCAAGAGCGTGATGCGAAAAGAACAGATCGCCAGGCTGAGCCTGTCGAATAAATTGATCGATAACGGTTTCGCTTGGAAAAACGCCGCAGAAGACGGCTCCGACATCTTCGTGGCCGCGAATCATGAGACCGTTGAACCGAGTGCAAAACGCTGGCTCAAAGTAGCCACGCCAATCGACGTCGATAGGATCATACGCCATCGGCACAAAGTGTCGAAACGCAGGATCGATATCGACACGCTCGATCTTGAAGAGATCGTCGAGCGCGCCTACGATGTGTGCTAGCTTTTGCATGGCGAATTCGCTTTCATCTAACGTTCCGCGCCAACTGAACAGATCAATAGGGATTTTGGCATTTGCGTTAATCCTGCTTTTATATTTATGTGTTCGTTTCCGGTAAATCTAAGCTGGGCCATTCTGCCCAATCGCTGTATGCGAAGCAGGTTTCTGGCAAATCACGAACGGCGTTCCACGGTACATCCACATCATACATATCGATGCAGCAACCACATCCGCTGTTTTCCGGTGCGCCCCCGAGTTCATCTCGCCATTTTAGCAGCCAACTTTTGACACGAACTTGATTGGCTGAATCATCTGTTTCAACGCAGATCGTAACCTTCGGCATGGAAGATTTTCCTTATCGAGAGAAATCCCAGCCGCCTTCACCAACTCACTTCCAAGTGATTCTGGTGTGACGCCGACGGGAAGAGCGTTCACGCGAAATATCATTTCAGCCCCAAGGGCCATGGCGACTTCCTCAATACGGACAACTCAAGCAAAAAGCCGGACACTTCCACAATGGGAGATGTCCGGCTTCTGTAAACTTCGCAAAACTGATAATCTCAGGCGTGTACAGGCGACGGCATCCCCAGCGGAGTGGGGCGCCACCATCGGCGGGTCTGTGTTTGCGCGCCTGTGATCATGGGTTTATGATACTGGATGGGGGCGGGTTCTGTCAAGACAGGTTTTTTCTGATCGAGATGGTGGTTTACTTCAAATAGAGGGTGGGAGTGAGCGGCGTTTCTACTGCTTGACCGTTTTGTTGTCGAACTCGGTATGCTTGGGCGTCCGGTCGAGCGGATACGATCTCGGTGAGTTCTTGGCCGCGAAATAATAAGCCGACGAGATCGTCGGCGGCGTAGCCGTCTTTGAGGGTTCCATCGGCGATCATTTGTCGGTAACCTGGTCGCCGCAGCGGCTCGCTGTCGTAGTGAGGGCAGAAGCTTCCTGGGAGAAAGCCGAGGCAGGAGATTGGATTGAGTTCGCCCGGCACGACATCGGTTGTCCCCTGTTCGAACCAGCAAATGGCGCCGGCGCTTGGGCCGCAGAGGACGATGTCTTGCTCCCAGGCGTCCCGCAGGATGCTGTCTAGTCCCCATTCCCGCCACAGCGCCAGCATGCTTCGCGTATTGCCGCCCCCGACGTAGATAATATCCGAACCCAGCAAGTAGGGCCGCAAGTCGGCGCTCGGCAGCTTGAAGAGGCTGAGATGGGTGGTCACGCAATCAAAGCGCGAGAAGCCGTTATGGAATTTTTGAATGTAACCGTCCGCGTCTCCCGTCGCCGTGCCAAGAAAACAGATCGTTGGGCGAGATTTATCGGCAAGCCCGACGATATATTCGTTGATCGCATTATCGCTCGGAGCAGCGTCGCCGAGCGCCAATATCGTTCGCGTATTCAAATGGTTGTTCCTGGATTTGTCTGTGCCTGGAATATGATCCAGGTAGTCGGAGCATTTCCCGTGACGCCCGCCTCCCTTGTCTCCACTTGATCGATAGTAAAACCGGCCTCACGGAGCTGGGCGGCGAAGTTGTCTTCCTGCCAGAAGATGAATTGTCGTTCGATGCCCTTGCCGTACTTGTCGTCGTAAACCATTTGCGGGCCTTGCGGACCCTGTTTGAGCGAGATCCGTGCGCGGCCGGTGGGGGTGAGTATCCTATGCAAGTCGCTCAGAAAAGCGGGGACGTCGGCTTCTGGGACGTGAATGAGCGAGGCTGCGATCCATGCGCCGTCAAAAGAGTGGGCGGCGAAGGCGTTTCCGATCTCTCGCATATCCAATTGCAGAAATGTTGGGTTGCCCGGCGCCGAGTTTTCTTTGGCGACTTGGATCATCGCTTCAGAGTAATCGATGGCGGTGACCTCAAGGCCCAGGCTTGCGAATTGCTGGGCGTGTACGCCGGGGCCGCAGCCGATATCGATCAGACGTTTTCCGCTCAAGCTCTTCGCAAACGCTGGAAGGTCTGGGCGGATTGCGAGCTTGTGGTGAGACAAGGCGGTGTTTAAGAACGCCCGCGCCACTTCAGTGTCTTCGTATGTTTGCCGCGTGGCGGCTTGGCCGTCGGTTGTTCCATCTGTGCGCATTATCTTTAGGCTCCGATACAGTGGCGGCTAATACTGAATGTAATAGTCTTTGACGCCGACGACTACCCAGTCGGTTCCGAACTTCCTCAGCTCGAAGTCAACGCCTGACCTGACCCGGGCGCTGTAAGACACGCCTAGGAAGACGCGGGCGCGGGTATGGTTTGCATTCCAGAGGACCGTGGAATTGGGATCTTTCGGGTGATAACGATTGCCTTGGAGATCGAGCATGGGTGGACCGAAACTTTTGAATTCGGGGCTATGTTTGTAGAGCGCGTCAAGCGGCGACTTCGTTCCCCTCTCCTTGTCCAGAATGATCCAGTTGGAGCCGATCAGCTCGAACGGGGCGCTCCCTTTGGGGAAGGTAATCAGGCCGGGAGTGGGCTTAGTGGCCTCCGTCGACCAGGTATCCGCTTCGAAGGCGGCGGATAGCACCTGCTCCGTTTCCGAGAGTGGACGCGGTTTGGCGAGCGGATTTTTGTCGAGCGGATCTTCAATCCCATCGCCATCGGTATCCTTGCGCAGTGGGTCTGTGCCCAGGCGCTCTTCCAGCAGGTCGGTCCAGCTGTCGCCATCGGTGTCCATTCGGAATCTGGGATCGTTGATGTATTGGATGAAATTCTCGAGTTTGCCAAGCTGTTTCAACGTTAGCGTCGTAAATATGGGGTCTGTCCAGTGTCCATCCTCCGATCGGACGATCCAGAGGTCATTCGGCGAACCCGCAACGCCGGTATTGACGAGCCCAAACAGCCGCCCGCTGCTGTCTTTCTCGGTGGCGACGAGCTGTGATTTGAGGTATTCCCGTTCGGTCGTGGGGGCTTGGCCGAGCTTCGACAGCTCCATAGCCTCGGCAAGTGAGACGACGGTTTGTTTGGTTCTGCGTGCGAGAACGGCTTTCAGCGCCGCAGGATCGCCGGTGCGGGCGGCGTGGAGGTAGGCGGTCCACTGAAATGAGGGACTGGCGGCGCTGTCGGTCAGCAGGGAGACGAGATAAGCAGTGGCGGCGGGCTCGTCGGACTTCAGTACGGCATCCTGAGCGATGCCGCCGAAATTCCAGTCGATCTTATCGGCTTTGAGGATGTTTAAGAATATCGGCAGGGTCCGATGATCGTCACCCTTAAGCGCTACGATGTTCATGAGCACTTGCCGTGTGCTGTTATCTCCATTGGTGGTCTTAGCCAAGCCCAGAAGCTCTAGAAGCTGAGTAGTGAATTTCGGTTTCGCGAACTTTTCGACGACATCCGCGCAGTCCGAGAAACGGCTGTACAAGTCGAAGTTAGAGGGCGAAGCTTGGTAAGCGAGCAGACGCTTGCGCAATTCCGCAATGAGCGCCGGAAACGCATCATCCCCTAAAGCGCGCAGCTGATTTTTTTCATTGACATTGAGGACGCCAAGCCGTGAAACTAGCTTTTTGGCCAGCGTTTGGCGTTTCGTGGTATCCGAAGGCTGTTTGTCCGGCGATCCGTGGCGGAATAAGCAAAGCGTGTTGCCGACGCTCGCCAGGAAGCCTTGGTTTGTGATAGCAAGATGGCTCCTGAGCCCTGGATCAAGCCCGAGTCCCGGCTGCGTCCACTTCCATTTCACGAGACCGTTGGCGCTGAGGCAGTAAAGTGTCCCGCCAGCAATTGTCCAGAGGTCGGAGCCGACACTCACCGGCGCCACCATGTTATCGTCGAACAGGTCAACCGACCACACTGATTTGCCTGTCGCGGCGTCAAGCGCGTTGATCCGTCCCCCATTTTTAGAGATAACGTAGCCGCTGCTGATGAGGGTGCTGCCGCCGACATCCGCGCGGCGCCACAAGGTCTTGCCATCTTGCAGACGGAGACACAGCATCGACGTGTCGCCAAGTGCGATGTATGCTTTTCCAGCGGGTGAGGCGTACACTCGCCGGAAATCGAGATGTCGCCATGGAGACCAAATGTTCATTCCTGTCATTGGCTGACTGCGCCACAGAATACGTCCGGCGCTGCGCGAAAGGCAAAATACCTGGTACAGTTCCTGCTTGGCCGAGATCTTGGCTTTGGCGTAAATCAAGAGCCGGTCACGATCCAGAATGGTGATTTCGTCTGTATCGAGTTTGCGCGGTTTCCCTGGCGCGCTCAGACTGGTTTCCCAGGTGACCTGATGTGTCGTCTTATTCAGCGCGGCGATTCTGTCGGTGTGCAGTTCGCAGTAAAGACGGTTCTCGTCCACACGGATATCATTAATTACACATTTGACGGGCATGCTCCACAGGAGGTGTCCTGTTTTTGCGGCGTGCGCCTGAAGTCCGAACTCGTAAAGAGAGCTGTAGACGGTATGCTTGTCAAAATCAGCGCCGTTGAGCCAGTACTTTTCATCTTGATCGCTCCACCACTTGAATTCGCCTGTCTTGAGACGAAGCGCGCCAACCCCATTCGGCCCCGCATAACGGATATTTCCCGCCACGACATTGAAGTGATCTGCCCATGGGTTGGACATCTGCAGCCACGCCGTTCTGAATGGCGGCGTGAGCAGACGATTTGTCGAATTATCGGCGTGCGCCGCCGGAACCGCTGACATCAGGAGGCTTACGCCAAACAGCAAACGCATTACGCCAATCGATCTGTGGTTCATGGTCATTCCCATCGTTTCGGAAGGACTAGTTGCGCGGCGGTGGCAGCTTCTTTCCATCAACGTACATGGTTTCGCTGACATACGCTTCACTCAATAGCCGCCACTTTCCCGATTGCTTCACCCATTTGTCTAGAAAGTTTGCGCCGCCGATCAGGTGATGGATCTGACCTTTCGGGCCGAATTCCCCTTCACGGTCGCGTTCGATAATATCGCCTTTTTGATAGACATTCGCGAGGGCGACATCGCCATGCACAACCAGCTTTGTGATCGTGGTCTTGACCTTCGTGGTCTCTCCCCGCTGGGTATCGCCTCCAGCCGCCATGGTGCTCCTTGCCCTGCGGATGAGCAGGTCTTTGTAGGGACCCGCCGCCATGACGTCGTTCAGCACGGTGATCAGCGGCTTGCCCCCGGGGCCGCTGAGCTGCACGTCCATCCGATGGTAGCTTACGACTAGCTCTTTTCGGACTTGGGGGTCGTCGTTTCGCGCTTGAGATGAGGCTGCTGTTGAGAGCAGTAAGATAATGGCGACCGCCCAGTGCTTTGTCATTTGTTTACTCCGCGTGGTTTCTCAGAAAACGATTGTTATTAACTGATGTTACGCAGCCTCGTCTGTTGCGTTGGTCTTGTCTCGGGTTTGGGTAGTAATCGAATATTCCACTGAGGAGTCTCGGGTTCCATGAATAAACCACTCTTGGATCTGTATTCGGACTATT
>NZ_JBDSQY010000033.1:0-37477 GCF_039929585.1 Capsulimonas sp. | reverse complement strand
TCGGCAATAATCGCCCCACCGCTGGTCTGTGCGGACACGATGCGGCCTAGCGCGACCGCCCAGCCCGTCACCTCGGTGTTCCAGCGAAAACTGACGCCATCCGCTTCCAGCGCTCTGGTCAAACGCTCGATAAAAATCTGCGGAGTCAGATGGCCGTCCTGCGGAAAGTACACCGAACCAGCGACGTCCATCGTGATCTCCGGATCCACTTTGGCGGTCTCCAGAGGCGTCAGGACTTTCGCTTCCATACCGAGCTTGCAGGCCATCTCCGCCGTGTGCGCTTCTTCATGCAATGCTTCCTCGGTCTTACAGAGCATCAAAAGGCCATTTTTTGTGAAGCCGAAATCGTCGCCCAGGTCACGCGCTAACTCTTGATAGCGCTGCCGGCTCGCCAGATGCAGATCGCGCAGAATGGGCGCGGAGCTTGCGACGTGAGACGCTGTCGCCGATTTCGCGAAGAGAGCGCCCCAGCGCATCAGGTCCGCGTCCAGCCTTGGGCGGATATAAAACGGACTGCGGGGCCGCAGCATCATCTTCGCGCCCATAGCCACCATGCCCGGCGCCGCCAGCGGAATAAAATGGCTCGGGACGATCATACCGGCGTTCCCGAGCGAGCACGAGTCGTGCTCGGGACCCCCGCGTTCAATAATGGTCACGCGATGCCCCTGCTTCATGGCGTAATAAGCCGTGCAGAGACCGATCACGCCGCCGCCGACCACGCAAATATCTTTCCCCGTGGACATCAGCGAATGCCCTCGCGAAACGGGTCGCCCGCGTCAAAGATCAGGTAAGAATCTGCCGTGATATATGCTAGCCCCGAGATTGTCGGAACGATCTCGTCGCCATGGATGGCCACCGATCCCTCGAACGCCGTTCCCAAAATTCCTTCCTGCCGCCAGATCTCGCCTTCTCCAAGCTTGCCGTCCGCAAAGAGACAGGCGAGCTTCGCGCTGGTTCCCGTTCCACACGGCGATCGGTCATACGCCTCGCCGGGGCACAGGACGAAGTTTCGGCTTTTTGCCGTATCCGACGGACTAAACAGCTCCACATGATCGATCTCACGACCATCGCGCCCAGTCACGCCCTGCGCCGCAAGCGCTTTCTGGATCTTGACGGTAAAGTCCGTCAGCGCCTTCGCGTTGGCCAGCATGAGATCCTGCCCATGCTCGTTCACCAGAAAGAACCAATTGCCGCCCCAGGCCACATCACCTCGAACGACGCCGTGACCGTCGACATCCACCGAGACTTGCTTCGCCCAGCGATAGCTCGGAACGTTTTCGACGGAGACTTTTCCCGAATCCTGCAGCGTCGCGGTGACGACGCCCACGGGGGTTTCAATCCGATGCCGGCCAGGACCGATCCTCCCCAGATGCGCCAGCGTCGCGACGAGGCCAATTGTCCCATGACCGCACATTCCCAGATATCCGACGTTGTTGAAAAAGATTACGCCCGCCGCGCACGATGGGTCCGACGGCTCCAAGAGCAGCGCGCCAACGAGCACATCCGAGCCGCGAGGTTCGCAAACCACTGCGGAACGGAACCCGTCATGCGATGCCCGAAAGCGAGAGAGTTTTTCGCCCAGAGAACCAGATCCAAGGTCCGGCCCTCCCGAAATCACGGTGCGAGTCGGCTCGCCTTCGGTGTGGGAATCGATGACGTGGACGGTCTCGCGGACACGATCGGTCATGATAACAGCTACTTTCTTTCTTGTCCCGACGAATCGTCCTGACTTTTCCCGATCAGCGCCTTCGGCCAAATAAATCGAGGCGCGCGAGTGGGATCGTAGCCGCGCAAATGCGCCTCCGTCCGACGGCGTTTCACCGGAACGTAACGCCATGCGTGATTGGGAAATACCAAGGCGATCAGGGCTTCGAGCTCGGGATCGTAAGCCTTTAGATCCTCACGCGTAGCGATCACGCGTTTTCCTGGTCCCGCAGTGCCGTTGCAATCGAAATACGACTGCACGCCTTCCGCCCAGTATTCCTCTCGATTGGTCGCGGCGTAAAATCCGTGAAATAATTTTGCCTGCATGGCGCGATCGTAACACGACTGCAAACGCGCGGGAAATCCAGGATCGACACGAGGCAGTCCCATTTCAGCAACGGCATGAGCGAACTCATGGATCAGGATGTTTTCCCCGCGATAAGGATCTCCTGGATAATCCAGCAGGTTCTCCTCGCCGCAGCTCACCGCCGGCCGCTCAGGCGTCGGCCCCAGCCCGCGCGCCCGCTTGTCCCAAAAGCTCGCCGGCGTCAAATCCTGATACTCAGGAATCGCGGTCGTCATTTCCGTCGGCGCCTGCACCACAAAACGAACTTTGTTTTTGACCAGCGCCTTTCGAATATCGCCACGTCCACCGAGCATCGAATCGATCAGATACTTCGCCTCATGCAGCGCATAATCCGAAACACGCTGAGAACCCAAAATCGCGAAGCCATCGTCCATCAGACACTTCTGATAGAACAGCGATAATCCCAGCGCCCGCTTCACTGCCGCAGGCGGCGGTGAAGCGGTGTTTGGGGCCGCATGAGAAACGCCAGCATCGCTATACAGTAAAACAACGGCGATCACAATCAGGCAGAGATTCATGGCGGCAATCTGTTTTTGAATTCCCTGAGCGTTAGGCCAGCGCCAGCGTGGGAATGGCCGGCCGGTTCGCCAGCCCGTGGCGAATAACCTTGAGAACGGCCTCGCGCTCCGCTCCGGCGAGCGGCTGACGTGGGGCGCGCACCCATTCCGCGCCGAGCCCGCATTCCTGGATGCAGAGCTTGATGTTCTGCACGAACTTCAGCGAGACATCCAGGTGCAGCAGCGGCATATACCAGCGGTAAAGCTCGCGCGCCTTTTCCCACTCGCCCGCCATCGCCAGATCCCAGAGGTACTGATTTTCCTTAGGGAAGGCGAGGCCAATTCCGGCGATCCAGCCCTGGGCGCCAAGCATAATACTTTCCAGCGCCAGATCGTCTACCCCCGTGAACAGAGTGTAGCGGTCCCCCACCAAGTTAATAATGTCGGAGATACGGCAGGTGTTGCCCGAAGACTCTTTAATGGCGACGAACTTCTCTTCGTCGGCCAGCTGCGCGAACATCGCTGGGGTAATGTCCACCCCGTAGGCGATGGGGTTGTTGTAGCAGATGATCGGCAGGTCGGAAGCGTCCGCGACGGCGCGGAAGTGGATCATCGTCTCGGATGGATCTGATTTGTAGACCATCGCGGGCAGCACCATCAGTCCGTCCGCGCCGAGCCGCTCCACGTCGCGAGCGTACCGGCAGGCCGATGCCGTGCTGGTTTCCGAAACGCCGCTCAGAACGGGAACACGGCCACGCGCCACATCGACCGCCATTTCCATCACGCTCCGCTTTTCGTCGGCCTCCAGCGCGGCGTTCTCGCCGAGCGAGCCTAGCATCACCAGCCCCTGCACTCCCGACTCGATCATGACTTCAATGTGCTTCGCCGTGGCGTCGAGGTCCAGCGTCTGGTTCTCGTGCAGGTGGGTTGTGAGCGCGGGGAACACGCCGGTCCATGTAGGCTTCATAGGTCCATCTTTCTCCAATGTGCGAGCGTTGTAATGTGTGACTAATCTCAAGGTTATTATCACACGCATGGATTTTTACGACAAGGGAATCCGTGCTAGAAACATGGAAGATATTGCTGGATCAAGACAGAAATTCCTTGAACCCTTCGGTTCGTGCGCGGACGCGGAAGCTGTGGGGCGATTCCCCGGTGCGACCCGAAAAAACCTTACTGAAGTAGAGCGGATCGTCGAACCCCACCATCTCGGCGACGCGAGCGATGGGAACTTCCGAACACAATAGGCGCTTCGCGGCTTCGATCCGCACATCACGCAGAAACTGGAATGGCGTTTGCCCGGTCAGCGTCCGGAAATGACGGCAAAGATGCGCCGGACTACACCCCATGGACGACGCCACTTGAGACAAAGAAATCGGGCGGTGATAGTGGGATAGGAAATAAGATTCCACGCGGTTGCTAAACGTGTCATCCTCGCCGGGCTTCGCGTCTTTTCCCGTTCCACTCATACGCGAAATGCGATGTACCGGCGCGCGCTGGAGCCAGGTGAACAAGCACAAAAGGGCGCCTCGAATGACAGTTTCGTACTGCGGCGATCGCTCGGCAAGCTCCTGCGAGATGCTGCGCGCCACATTCGTCACCTGCGCCTCAGTGAACGAATAATATTCGCTGAGCTGATGCACGCTGTCTTTAAGCGAACACATATGCACGACCGCGCAGCCCCGATGCAAAGCCAGCCAGACCACCGAATGCGGCGTCTTGCTCCGTCCCGGCACATCCGCATGCGGAAGGTATCGGACGCCGGGCGGAATAACAAACACGGAACCTGCCGGGCACTGCGCTGTACTGCCTTCCCACCAGATCGTCATCTCGCCCTTCGTGACGATCCCTATCTCCAGATATCGGTGATGGTGCAGGTCCTTATGACCCTCCAGGCGCTTGGGCGCAAAGTGCTTGGGAGGCGGCAGGATCAAGCCGCTCGTATCACTGGATGATAGCGCGCTCAGCCCGATCTGAAGGATCGCCTCGCGCAGCTGATCGACATCCTTCGCCGCCGGCGACGCCAAGTCCCGAAAGTGACGCTCCGGCGCCGTGGTCCAGACCGACGCAGTTGTGTTCATAGCCATTCTCTTTTCCTGAACGCCTTAAATCGCAGTGCATGCGAAAACACCAAACCCTCATAATAAAATAGTCCATCGGTTCTGGGAACGATGGACGCTTCAACGCGCCAGACGCAACCCGCGTTCATTGCGGGTCGGCTGATATTATAGTGTAACACAAGAAGGCATCGATAGAGCAATGGAAAGCAATGTCAAAATATGGAAAATATTGACCTATTAGAAATAGCACCCATCGCTATCTGTTCACGGATGGCGCGCCTTTATGCGAGGCCGCGCGAGCTTTCGCCATGCTTTCGACGATTTCCTGATGGGCGGCGTCCGTTCTCTCGGGAGTGTTGGTTGCGCCGACGCTATGATAACCGATCATAACAACGAGAAGAATAGCGGCTGCGGCGATCGCGATGATGACCGGTAGTTTGAGTGGTTTAGACATAAGAAGCTCCAACAGATGCGGGAAAATCGGGAAAATATGGAGATCAGTATGAAATGGAATGCTCATACTGATCTCCAGGATTTGCAAGAGATAAGATGCTTATTGCAGTCTGATTGTCATCGCCTGCCCCTTCGCGCCCAGATTGTCAGTCGTGGTGCCATCTTTGCCCCCAGGAGTTCCCGTTCCAAAAGAGACACTGGACGCTTTGAGATACTTCACATGGCCGTCCGCAGCCAAATAATTAGAGGAGTATTCAGGTGTAGAATCATGGCGGGTTGGAAGCCAGCCGTAGTCACCGCTCGATCCTCCAGATGCATTCTGAATGGTAATCGGGAATGCGGACGGGTCGCCCGAATTGCCGGTGTACTGCTGCGGTGTTGTGTCGGAGATTTCGTAAAGCAGAAATGTGCTGCTCGACGCGTTAAACTGCGACAGCGATGCTCCGCCGAAGTTATCCACACCAGGGTTCGGGCCATAGTCGTAAACAAAAACGAAGTAGTTGATGTTGTATGAGACTTTGCGCGCTGAAATGTACGTCGGCTGCGCCTGGTTGATCGTACTGTCGTCGGGACACGCGTAGACGCCAACGCTCTTCACATAAGGATAGATCTGGTTCGCCCAGCCTGCCTGATTAGCGTTGGTGTCTGTTTCCCAGTTGGGATCAACGCCTCCAATGCTTGGGTACTTCTCATCATAATCCTGGACATACTGAGTGAACCCAAGCCCAAGCTGCTTGAGATTGCTGAGACAGCTGATCTGCCGAGCCTTCTCGCGAGCTTTAGCGAACACAGGGAAAAGGATCGCCGCGAGAATCGCGATAATTGCTATAACTACGAGGAGTTCAATAAGAGTAAAGCCGGTTTGGCTATTGTGACTGCGATTCCATTGCTTGTTCATGGTCTTGATTCCTTTAACGAATAAGTAGCCGAAAATTATCGTGGAGACCACCAGATAAACGGTGAGCCACAGGCGCCGGAAGTATCGGCGAAACACGATCTTTACGGCTTGGTAAAGATAATTGAGAATATAAGCCCCGGACTGCGGTGTCTCGACTTGATGTCGATGGGTCCATTATCACACTGAACCTGGGAGGCGCGCAATGGAATTTGCTGTCATTTTATGGAGAATATTGATAGTGAAGGGAGTGGGCTTACGAGGAAATGATCGAGGTTTTCTCTTACATTTTCATACATTAACAATATACTCGAATACGCGCGCATCTGTCTATATGCCGGCGGAATGCATCAATATATTCCATGAGATATCGCATTCGCTCCATAGCCTCCCGGCTGCGCGGCGCCTTATAATGACTGTATTAAGAGAACGACGCGCATCGTTTAGGATGATTTCATGTCTACACCCAAGATTGATCCCCCTATTGCCAATTCCTTCACCCGCCGCCGCTTCATTCAGACGGCGGGGATTGTTGGCGTCGGCGCAGCGTTGGGCGTCAGTACGGCGCGCCCTGCCCGCTCGCTAGCGAACCGGGAAACGCAGGCAGCGAAGGGAGCAATCCAGGACGTCGTTCCGTGCGCTGCGCGCCCCCTTCCCATGACAGCAGTTCGATTGACCGGCGGTCCTTTGAAGCATGCGCAGGATCTCAATGCTGAGTATCTGCTCAAACTCGAGCCCAACAGAATGATGGCGTATTTGCGCAAAGAAGCGGGGCTTGCGCCACAAGCCAAAGGATACGGCGGCTGGGACAGCAACGGCAAGAGCCTGGCGGGACATATCGCGGGACACTATCTCTCGGCGGTAAGTTTGATGTACGCGGTGACGGGCGATGCGCGCTTCAAGCAGCGGGCGGATATTCTGGTTTCGGAGCTAAAGACCGTTCAGGACGCCAACGGCGATGGGTATCTCGGCGCTCAGGAGGACGGCAAGGCGAAGTATCGAGAGCTGGCGAGCGGAGTGATAAGATCGGGAGGATTTGATCTCAACGGCCTCTGGTCGCCGTGGTATGTGCAGCACAAAATCTTCGCGGGACTGCGCGACGCCTATCGATACACAGGCAATAAAACCGCGCTGAGCGTGGAGAAGAAGTTCGCCGCCTGGGTGGAGGCGACCCTGGCCGGGCTGGATGACGCCCAGGATCAGAAGATGCTGAACACCGAGTTCGGCGGCATGAATGAGGTCATGGCCGATCTTTACGCCGACACGGGCGACAAACGCTGGCTCGCGCTGTACGACAAGTTCCAGCACCGGGCGGTGATTGACCCGCTTTCGCGCCGCCAGGAGATTCTCGGCGGTCTGCATGGCAACACGCAGATCCCAAAGCTGATCGGATCGCTGTCGCGCTACGTGTACACGGGCAACGCGGCGGACGGCGTCGCCGTCCGGTTCTTCTGGGACAGCGTTGTGGAGCATCACACCTTCGCGACCGGCGGACATGGGCAGAATGAATATTTCGGTCCGCCAGACCAGCTCTCAGCGCATGTCGAGGGCCGCACGGATGAGAGCTGCAACGTCTACAATATGCTCAAGATGACCCGTGAGCTATTTGCGCTGCATCCCGATATCAAGTACGCGGAGTTTCACGAGCGGGCGCTCTTCAACCATGTACTGGGTTCGATCGACCCCGAAGACGGCCGAACGTGCTATATGGTTCCGGTCGGTCAGGGCGTCCAGCGCGAATATCAAGATATGTTCGAGAGCTTTACCTGCTGTGTCGGCACCGGCATGGAGAGCCACGCGCTCCACGCCTATGGAATCTACTACACGGCGGGCGACAAACTCTGGGTCAACCTCTACGCGCCGACAAACGCCGACTGGAAGGCTCAAGGCGCGCGCCTTTCCATGACCACGAATTTCCCCGAAGGTGAGACGGCGACCCTGAAGATAACGCTGTCCTCGCCCAAGGATCTTACGCTCGCCCTGCGCCGCCCCGCCTGGGCGGGCGAAGGATTTCGCGTGGCGGTCAATGGAAAGGCCATTTCTCATCTGTCTGCGCCCGGCTCATATATCGAGATCAAACGGCGCTGGAAAAGCGGCGACACCATCACGCTTTCGCTCCCCAAAACATTGCGCACGGAGCCTCTGCCGGATAACCCCAGCCGGGCCGCGCTGATGTGGGGACCGCTGGTTCTGGCCGGCGATCTGGGACCGGAACGCGGCGACGATACGCCGCTTCCCACAGTCCCGGTCTTCACGACATCGGAGCGGCCTCTCGCCGAGTGGCTGAAGCCCATCCCTGGAAAGCCCGGTCAATTTCGAAGTGCAGGCGCCGGTCGAAATCCCGGCGGCGACGGACAGGCGATGGAGGTCAGTTTCACTCCGTTTCACCGTCTGCACCGGCGCAGCTACGCCGCTTACTGGGACCTCTACACGAGCGATGAGTGGACGAAGAAGGCGGCGGAGATTGCCGCCGAGCAGGAAAAACAGCGCAAGTTAGAAGCCGCCACGGTCGCGTACGCGCAGCCGGGACAGATGCAGACCGAGCGTGATTTCAACCAGCAGGGCGAAGACACATCGCCGGACCGATTGATGGGCCGCGCCGCTCGCCGAGGCCGCCAATGGTTCTCGTTCGATCTTCCGGTCGATCCCGCGCATCCCATGGCGCTAATCGTGACGTACAATGCACAGGAAAGGGACACACGGACCTTTGAAATCCAGGTAAACGGCGCCAAAATCGGCGCGCAGACAGTCGAGCGAGGTCTCACGCCGAAGTTCTACGACATCACTTACGTCATCCCCGCAGATCTTGTGGTGGGTAAAACTAAAGTTACAGTTCGCTTCCAAGCCGCCGGCGGCAAGGAGATCGCCGCTGTCTATGGCATTCGCATGATCCGCGCCGATCAGCCTCTGAATTGATGTGGACTTGTAAGGAAACTGCGCCATGCCCACGCTTCCGCCCGCCCCCAAGCCCCAGGTCATCTCCAGCCGGGCGTTCCAAATCGGTTACACTTCGCAAGGCGTCACCAGCATTCAGCGCGTTCACGATCGATATAACACCGATTATGTGGCGTCGGAGCGCGCTGTCGGCAGCCTTGTACTCCGGTATCGAACGCTTGGGGCCAGCGAATGGAATCGAGCGTCAGCGGCGATCGCCATTAACGGCCACAAAGATACACTGACCTACACGATTGGGACATCGCTTCCCGTGAGCGTTCCCGTGAATGATTTGAAGGCGACGGAGCAGTTCCGTCTTGTGGGCGACGCCCTCATCTGGACCATCTCCCTGCGTAACGCCACAGATCGCAAATTAGAGATCGGCGATCTGGGCCTTCCCCTACCCTTCAATACGCATTACGGCGCCGACACCTCGGAGACATACACCAAGCGCTTGATCCGGCACAGCTTTGTCGCGGGCGGCGGATCGTTCATCTACTGGATGCGAACCAACGCCCAGGGACCTTATCTGGTGATGACGCCCGGCGCGGGAACGTCGCTGGAATACTTCGACGAACCACCGCACGGCGCCTACACCCCCTACATTCACTCTGAAGCGGCGGGCGAGGACCTGCGCGCGAAGGGCGGAACTTGGCGGCAGCCGCAAACGCATCTGGTGCTGGCGCCGCAGGGGAAGCCGGGCGACGCGCGCACCTATTCCTTCAAATTCCAATGGGCGCCCGATTACGCCGGCGTGCGCAATGTGCTTTACCGTGAGGGGTTGGCGGATATCAATGTCGTTCCCGGTATGACCGTTCCCACCGATCTTTCGGCGATGTTCTCGCTGCGCACCCAGGTCAAACCCGTGCCCGTAACAGCCGAGCATCCCGACAAAACCAAAGTCGAATATCTGGGCGAGCGCGGCAAAGACATCCACGTTTACCGAGTGCGCTTCGCGCAGCTCGGCGAAAACCGGCTGACGGTCAGTTTGGGCGGCAAGCGATCCCTGCCGCTGGAGTTTTTCACGACGGAGCCGCTGGAAACACTCTACAAAAAGCGCGCCGCGTATTTAGTGTCGCACGAACAGCACCGCGATCCCACGAAATGGTACAATGGTCTCTTTTCCCAGTGGGACATGAAGCATCAGATCCTGCGCAGCCCAGACGATCTGGACGGGCTATGGTCCTACGCCGTCGCAAGCGACGACACCACGCTGGGCAAGTCGGGATATGTCGCCGAAAAAAACGTCTTTTATCCCAATCAAACGGAGATCGAACGCGTCGAATACTATATCAAAAACTTTGTCTGGGGCGGCCTCCAGCAGACGGACAAAGAACCCTACCCCTATGCGATCTACGGCATTCCGAACTGGAAAGTCCTGCGTGATGGCCCGGACACCAACGACGGTACGAAGCACATTTGGCGGATCTACGATTACCCGCATGTCATCGCGATGTACTACAGCATGTCTCAAGTCGCGAGAAACTATCCCAATCGGACCAAATATCTGGACGCCGACGGTTACTTAGAACGCGCCTTTGGCACGGCCAAAGCGTTCTTTACCGTTCCCATGGAGATCGCGCAGTGGTCGCCCTACGAAACCGGGACATATAACGAAGTCGTCATTCCCAATCTCATTCAATCGCTTGACGCCGCAGGGCATCGGGATCAAGCCGATTGGCTGCGCTCAGAATGGGAGAAAAAGGTCGAGTTCTTCGTCAACAAGCACCCTTATCTTTATGGGTCGGAGTACTCGTTCGACTCCACGGGCTTCGAATCCACGCAGGCGTTCGCCAGATACGCCACGGATCGCGTTACCCCGAACGGCGTTAAGAAAACGGACTTCCAGACCAGCGTCAAATACAGCGACGCCAAGGCGTTTCTGAGCGAACAGATGCGCCTGAACATTGCCTGCCGAGGCTGGCTGGAGACATCGTATTACTACCTCGGCAGCGATTACCGGGGCGGCGGCAGTGCTTCCTATACGCTCAGCTATATGGCGCAGATGGGCGGCTGGTCGATTATCGATTACGCCTTGAACGACGCGTCCGATCCCATTCCGTATCTCCGATTGGGTTACGCATCCTACTTGAGTTCGTGGGCGCTGCTCAACACCGGAACAGAAGCATCAAACTACGGCTACTGGTATCCCGGCAAAAACAACGACGGCGGCGCGAGCGGCGGCTTCGAGCCGCGCCCCTGGGGGCGCGCTTGGCTGGGAAACAAAGAAATGGGGCGCGGTCCCTGGTGGTACTCCGGTGAAATCGATTTGGGTTTTAGCGGCGCGCTGCGCACGGCGGCGACCATCGTCGTCCAAGATCCCATCTTCGGATTATTCGCCTACGGCGGCGATCTGTCGCAGCAGGGTGAGGAGATCCTTGTTATCCCCAAAGATGGACTACGAACGCGATTTGACGTCGTTCTTGGATCGAACCGGCTCCAGCTTTCGACGGATCGCGATGGCTTTGCCCAGGGCCGACCAATCACATTCGACTCACAGCTTCGCAAGATCGCGTTTACTTTGGAGAACCGCGACGGACCGCCGCATGACGCCACGCTCTCAGTTCGAGGCTTGCCGGCCGGCGCGTACTCGGTCAGCACTGGCAACCTCCCAGGTGTGCGGCTCACGGTTCACGCCGGCGAAACTGCGCGGATCATTATTCCCGTTGCAGCCAACTTAACTTCAGTCGTCGTCCGTCATCTCTGAGAAAGTGAGTGATATCAATATCTTCCATATCACGGCCTATGTTTCCTATTGTCATCGTTCGCCACTGATGTGATAATGAGACACAATCGCGAAGATCGTTCGCCGACGCGTCGGGTTTGCGGAAACAGTCCCGCATTCAAGGAGAGATTTATCACCGTGTGCATCTCGAATAGTAAGACATCATATCTCATTGGCGGTCTTGCCCTGCTCGGTCTTTGCGCCGCAGCGACGCATTCCGCCCTCGCGCAGGGACGGCCGGCGGCAGCCCCAAACACGCTTGGGATTGAAAATGGAACGATGGAATTCAACACTCCGGATTTTACATTAAAGCTCGTCAAATCTTCGCAGACAATCGCCGCATTGCTTCCGAAAGGCGGCGACGGATTTGATTTCACTCCGTCCGACCGATTGTCTAAGCGCTCGGGCGACGGCTTCTACGATCTGGGAGATCTGACACTGCGTTTGCGCTCCGGAACGTCGGGTGATTGGAAAGATTATTCCACCGCCACACATCGGCAGCCCGTCACCGCTCTTCCCGCATCCGGCAAGGCGCTCGCCGTGGCCGACCTCGCCCCAACGCTGGGACCGGATTGCCCGCTTCAGATCACGCGCACATGGACATTGGACAGCGGCAAACTCGTCTTGAAGTTCGACATCAAGAACAAATCCAATTCACCCGTGCAGATCGGCGCGCTCGGCATCCCCATGGTGTTCAACAACATCATCACGGACCGCGAACTCGCCGAAGCCCACGCGAAGTGCGCGTTCTCGGACCCGTATATCGGGCAGGACGCCGGCTACATCCAGGTGACCCGCCTCAGCGGCCACGGCCCTACCTTGGTGGTAACGCCTTACGGCAAGACGCCGTTCGAAGCGTATCAGCTGCTCAATGAGCCGCGCCGGCCCGAGCAGACCTTTGAAGGCATGATGAACTGGATGGTCCACACGGAAGCGTACGCCGAAAAGGAGTGGAAGGGCGTCGAGCAATGGAATACGCCCACGATGGCGTCGCTCGCCCCCGGCGAAACGCGCACCTACGGCGTCAAGTTTCTCGTCTCGGACACGATCCGAAATATCGACAAGACATTAGTAGCGGACAAGCGTCCGCTCGCCATTGGCATCCCCGGATATGTGCTGCCGATGGATCAGGACGGTCGGCTATTTCTGAAATATCCGAAAGCAGTCAAAACCATCTCCGTCGAGCCGGCAGGCGCGATCGAAGTCGCCCCTGCCAAGCCGGCGCGCAACGGCTGGAAGGCTTACGCGCTTCATGGCAAAGGCTGGGGACGCGCGCGTTTGACCGTCACCTACGCCGATGGTCTCAAGCAGACGGTCAGCTACTATGTGATCAAGCCGGCGGCGCAGGCCGTGTCGGACATGGGAAACTTCCTGACGACCAAGCAGTGGTTTGTCGATCCCAATGATCCGTTCAAACGCAGCCCCTCGGTGATCAGCTACGACCGCGAGGCCAACAAGCAGATCACGCAGGAAAGCCGCGCCTGGATCGCGGGCCTGGGCGATGAGGGCGGGTCGGGCGCCTATGTCGCCGCCGCCATGAAGGAGTTCGGGCAGCCCAACCGTGAGGAAGTCACGAAGTACGAGCAGTTCGTCGACGGCGTGCTCTGGGGCGGGATCCAATTCAAAGATGGTCCACAAAAATATGGCGTCCGCAAGAGCATGTTCTATTACGATCCGAAGGCTCTCCCGAACTTTCCCTACGATTCCTCGATGGATTGGCGCAGCTGGACGAGCTGGAACAAACAAGCCTCCGAAGACATCGGCCGTGGCTACAATTACCCGCATGTCGTGGCCGCCTACTGGGCGATATACCGCGTGGCGCGCAACCACCCGAGCATGGTGAAAGTTCACGATTGGAACTGGTATCTCAATCAAGCGTATGAAACGACAATGTACCTGACCAGCACGGACGCCAACGGCAACGATGTCGTCGGCTACATGCAGCTCGGACTGATGGAAGGCGACGTCTTCTTAGAGCTCTTGAAAGATGTCCAGCGCGAAGGCTGGACCGACAAAGCCGCCGCCCTGGAAGCGCGCATGAAGACCCGCGCCGATCGCTGGAGCACGCGCGATTATCCGTTCGGCAGCGAAATGGCGTGGGACTCCACGGGTCAAGAGGAAGTTTACTCCTGGTCCAAATACTTCGGCTACACCAAGCAAGCAGAAGTGACGCTCAGCGCCATTCTCGGCTACATGCCCACCCTGCCCCACTGGGGCTACAACGGCGATGCGCGCCGATACTGGGACTTCCTCTACGGCGGCAAGCTGCCCCGCATCGAGCGCCAGATCCATCACTACGGCTCCGGTCTCAACGCGATTCCCGTACTCAAAGAGTATCGCGACCATCCGGACGACTACTACCTCCTGCGCGTGGGCTACGGCGGCACGATGGGACCACTGTCTAACATCGACCAGGAAGGCTTCGCCTCGGCCGCCTTCCACACGTTCCCGACCACACTCAAATGGGACGCCTACTCCGGCGACTACGGCCCGAACTTCTTCGGCCACGCGCTCGACGCCGCGACCTACGTCATCAACCACCCAGACTTCGGCTGGCAAGCCTTCGGCGGCAACGTCACGCAGCACGGCGACTGGATCACCATCCACCCACGCGACTCCTTCCGCTCGCGCGTCTACATCGCCCCACGCGGCCTCTGGCTCACCCTCGACGCCGGCCAATTTGACACCGTCGAAGTCAACACCAAAACCAACGCCGTCCGCGTCGGCCTCGCCGCCAAGACCGACGATACGCCGCAGGCGCGATTACTCATCGAACAGCCGGCGAAGGTCGCCAATGTTGGAACATATAAGCCCATGGGCGCGCTGACGCTGGAAAACGGGGCGTATCCGATTGCGCTGACGGATAGTGTGAGCTGGGTGGAGTTGCGGGACTAGCCCCATCTCCCCGCGCTTTAGCGCGCCTCCCCTCTTTCCCTGCTAAAGGCCCTTCGGGCGGGAAAAAGGGCGTTCGTAATTATAGTCCGCACGAGGGTTACGTGGGATGAAAAGAGAATGGCCTGTCATCGAATAACGATGACAGGCCACTTTGTGTTTTCTTCGCAGACTACAAATAACTCGTGTGGGCACGGTGATGAACGCCCCCTTTCCCGCCCGAAGGGCCTTTAGCAGGGAAAGGGGGAAGCCGAAGTTTACTTCGGTGGGGGGATGGGGCGCACCATCCGAACCCCAAACACCCCACCAATCTCATTTCCCTGCGTCGCCTCAAACCGCACCGTAACCTTCTCTTTCCCCGCAGCCAACTCCGCCGGAATCGCATACTCAACATCGTGAAAGATGCCGTTGGCGCTCCCTGGACGGCTGCGCTCGATGGCGTGTTCGCCGATGCGCTCGCCATCCACCAGAATATCGAATGTCCGAGGCTGGAACTCCAGTGTCTGGTAGGTGGCGGTCACAGCCATGGGGTATGCCGGGTCGATGGGCAGATCGAAGGAGAACCACCCCTTGCCGCGTCGGCCGGGGCGGCCGAGAACTCGGTCGGGGGTCGTGCCGTCCTCTTCCAGATTGTAGTCGCGCTCGGGCTGCATCTCGCCGGGCTGTGCGTAGGCGACCGTCGCTGCTTCTAAAAGACGCTTCTTTTCTTGCATGGCGGCAACTTCCACGGACTTTGTCACCCAGTCTTGGGGCGTATAGAGATCCCAGTAGGCTGAGTATGTGCGCCGATGCAGACGGAAGAAGGGAACGAAATCGACGTCGGCCTTGCAGGCGGCGTTGTCGCTATCGCGACCGACGCCATCACTGCGGAAGTGTCCTGGGAGATCGCCGACGGGTTTCAGCCACTCGGTGGGCGAGACGCCGGCGGCGATGAAGATGGGCGCGCTGATCGGCGCGATCGGCTGCTCCGGTCCTAAATCGCCGGCGAGAACGAGAGGTCCCCAGAGAAGTGCGACGCGATTGGAGTTGTCCGGCAGGGCCTCGGTGTAAAGCGCTTTGGGGAGTGAGAGCGTCACGATGTCGCCGTCGCGCCACGTTCGGTCGATCTTGACGTACCAGCCCGGCTGCGCCAGATCGGCGACCGGAGCGCCATTGACGCTCACCGTAAATCCGGCGCCTGCCCAGGAGGGACGGCGCAGGGCCAGCGTCAGACGGCTCGGCGTGGCCAGCGACAGGGTGAGCGTGGCGTCGTCGCCTTCCGGAAGCGACGTGTCCATTGTCAAGCGAACGCCGGCGGATCTCCAATCGGCGGTCGAAGGCGCGTAGAGATTGACCCAAAGCCGATCGCCGGCCTCGTAGTAAATCCCATCGCCGTGCAGCGCGTGGCTCTCCATTCCGCTGCCCACGCAGCATGTGAAGTCATGGAATTTGTCCTGGTATTCGTGCTCGACGCCGCGTCCGACCGGGACCATATAGCACATGCGCCCATCCTCGGGATCGATCGATCCCAGCACGTGATTGAACAGCGCCCGCTCGTGAAACTCGGCGTATCTGATATCCGGCTCCAGCGCGAACAGCGTCCGGGTCATCTTCAGCATATTGTAAATGTTGCACGCCTCGTCCGTACTGCCATCGACGCGTTCACTGAGCTCGTCGGGCGGGCCGAAGTACTCGTCCTTGCCGTGCCCGCCAGTCGCGAAAGTGTGATGCTTCACCACGGAATCCCAGAAGAAGCGAGCCGCAACGCCATCCTGCTTCCGTCCGGTTTGGATATAACGCGACAAAGTCCCGATGAGTTTGGGGATCTGCGTATTGCCGTGCAGACCGCCGAGAACGTTTTTGCGGCGTGCAAATGGAACGGTCACTTCATGATGCTCGAACCGGTCGGCGAGCGCCAGCCAGCGCAGGTCTTTTGTATCGGCGTAAAGATCGACGAAGGCTTCGTTCATGCCTCCAAACTCCGTCTTCAGCATCTTCTGGATCTGCTCTTCGGTGAGGTCCGCAAGAATTGTCTCCGCCCATTCCGCGAAACGCACTTCCAATTCCAGCGCCAGTTTATTGCCGGTCCACCGATAGGCGTCGCGCAGTCCAGCGTATGTTTTGTGCAGGACGTACCAGGGCGCCCAAAGGCCGTTGAGATCGAAGCCGCCGCTGCGGATATCGCCATGCGCAACTTCCTGAAAACGTTCTTTCCCGTTCTCAAGCGCGCCAAGATAGCCGTCTCCATTCGCTGCCTGAACTTCACTCATCTCCTTCACGACATAGTCGGCGCGTTCCTGGAAGCGCGCGTCTCCTGTCGCCGCAAACATCAGACTGACCGCCGAAAGATAATGACCGGCGATATGCCCCGTGAGGTTACGCCCCTCCCCGTCCCATCCTTCATATCCGGGCGCCTTAGGCTCAAGCCCGACGCGCACGCGATAGTACGCCATCATTCGATCCGGCTCTAGCTCCAGCAAGTATTGCGCAACGAGGTCCTGCGCGTGTTTCAATGGACCGCCGGTAAGACGCACGTCCGAAAGCGGAATCGGCCGGGCCGTAAAGGGAATTGGCCCCGCAACTGGGGAGGAAATGGTGGAATTGGTTCCGTTCATGCGATATTATCGTCTCTTTTTACTCTGGCGAGCAATGGAATCACCAATAAGAATATGGAACATAATGAGGATGGCGTCTCCATCAAAATATTACCAGGCAATATCATGATGCTCCATGGTGTTTTCTCTCCAGGCCAGTGATAATGGTGCTGCTAAACGTTTCTCTGATAGTTTTACCATTGCCAGAATCGCCATTCAGAAAAGAGCAGCCAATATGACTATTTACCGTCCCTCGGCTCGCCGAGGAATTCTTGCGCTACCCATCATTGCGCTCGGCATACTGCACGCTCCGAACGCCGCGCTGGGGCAGACTCCGGTCGGTCTCTGGACGTTCGACCAGGGTACGGGAACCACGGCGACGGATACCGGCAGCGGCGCGCACAATGGAACACTGCAAAGCGGGGCCGCGTGGACCAGCACGGCAAAGGTCGGCGCATACGCCATTAACTTCCCCACAAGTGGCAATGTGGATGTGTCCGTTCCCGTCGTGAATACATCGCAAAGCTTCACGGCGGCGTGCTGGGTCAAACTCAATAGCACGGCGGCGTATGAGACGTTCATGAGTATCGACGGGGCGAATGTCAGCGGTTTCTTCCTGCAATATAATGCCGGCAACGGCAAAATCTCATTTAACCGATTGGCAAGCGATTCCGTTTCCGCCGCCGCCACAATCGCCGCCGCGACGGCCGCGCCAACTACCGGCGTTTGGTATCATGTCGCCGGCGTCTATGACGCCACCGCGCAGACGATTTCCCTTTATGTCAACGGAACGCTCCAGCAGACGGTCTCCTTCACAACACCGTGGCAGGCGACCGGGCATACCGAGATCGGCCGTGGATTCTACAATGCCGGCGCGGCGGATTATACCAACGGCAGTGTCGATGACGCGCGTCTCTACAACTCCGCCTTGAGCGCCGCCGCCATCGCAACGCTTGCGGGAACGGGTACGGCAACATCGTCGTTCCCAGCGCGCGTCTGGCAAAATGGCGGTACAAGTGACGCCTCGGATGTGACAGGCGCTTACGTTTCACAAACATCCACGACGGCAACGATCTTGCTTTCGGGCGGAACAACGCAAGTGCTGACGATCTCCACGCTAGGCGATGAAGACAAGCGCTATCTTAAAAATATACTCGCCGTCACGCAGCCGTTCCGATCCTTCACTCGAAACTATCTCGATTCTGTCGGCGCCACGCATTCGGAGACGTTCCAGGCGTCTCTGATCAATATCACGGGGTTCAACAGCCCCCTGTCCAAGCAGCAGGCCGTCGTGGTGCGTCAGGACAGCGGACAAGCGCGCGGCTACTCAATCAGCGATCTGAGTACTGCCGACCAAACGTATGTCAACTCACTCGCCGCAAGTTTCCCCGCACCGCCGGCGCCGAACGACGGCGCCAGTTACGCCATACGATACGACCAGTACAGCCCGACATCCTCACCAGAACCTTACAACACCTATGCGACGGACCATTTCGTTTGGTACTGGGGCAACAGCATCCAATCCGACGCCACAAATTGGAGCAATGCGGCGTTCCGATCCATGAACTTCGCTTACTTCGAGAAGGTCTGGAATTACTTCAAGAGCGTCAATGCTCCCCTCCCCGGCTGGAACTCCACCAAGTACAAAACCAATATCTACGTCACACGCACCGGCCTTTCCGTCTATCCCGACGGCTTTGCTTTCGGCGGACAGAGTATTATCATCGCGCCGGCGGCAATGCTGGAAGGATCGAGCGTCATCCCACACGAATTCGGCCACACGATGCAGATGGCATCCGGCGGCTTCCAAAGCAACGACAATGTCGGCTGGCTCTGGGAATCGCATGCGAACTGGGGCGCGGATAACTTCGTTCCCGGACTTGCGCTGGCGCTTGGGGTCTACGCCGAGCGCGCGCATTACGAGCTGGAATCCTCACGAGACAACTACGGATCGTGGCCGTTCCTGCAATACTTCGCCGAACATCCGAAGTTCACCCCCGCCTTTAACTTCGACATTTGGAAGCAGGCGCTGCGCAATTCCAGTGGCGCTGCGACCGAAGTCCCCTTCCAGACGATGATGCGCCTTGGCGTCAACCAGGGAACGTTCACCGGTACAGGCGCCGCAGGCTTTGGCGACATGATCGGCGAGATGGCCGGACACAACGCCACCTGGGACTACACGTATCAACAGGGATACAACGACACGCTGGTTTATCTCTTCACCAGCGGCGCTCCCCACCGTGGACGCACCATCCTGCAAGCTGTTCCCGACAGGTCCGGCTGGTATCGTCCGATGTACTCTCAATCCCCACGTCAGTATGGGATTAATCTGATCGATCTTACGCCGACGGCGGGCGCGACTTCAGTCACAGTCAATCTCGATGGCATCGTCGATTCCACTCTGTCATCGAACTGGCGCGCGCAGATCGTCGCGATCAATGCGAATGGACAGGCGCGCTACAGCCGCATGTGGAAGACCGGTTCCGGCCACATGTATATCAATTCCAGCGACGTCAAACTCGTGCTGGCCATCACCGCCGCGCCGGATGTCTACGCAATCCAGCCCTTCCGGCCGGGTTACAACAAAGTCAAACGACACTTCCCCTACGAACTGCAGCTGACGAACTGTACGCCGGCGGCGGCGCCTCCCGGCATCCGCAGCCACACCGGCATTGCAGGATCGACCTTCGCGAACGGCGGCGGTTTTGTCGCCAGCTCCGCGACGGTGGCTTCCACAGCCTATGTTGGGCCGAACGCCCAGGTGCTCGACAGCGCCCAAGTTTTGGGCACGGCGCGTATCGAAGACAACGCGACGGTCATGGGCAACGCCATCGTCTCGGGAACGGCAGTCGTGGGCGGCTACGCCGTCGTGCGAGAATCGGCCAAGGTTAACGGCAACGCCCGCATCCGTGAATACGCCGTGATCCAGGATCAAACAACGATCACCGGCAATGCGCGAGTTCGGGAAGCGATCAATGTCGAGGGTAACGGAACGGTGAACGGCGACGCCATGGTGAAGGGCTTCGGCGATCTTTACACGGACTCCGTGGCGACGCTTGGCGGCGGAACGATCGTCGGCCAAGACTCTGAGGTGCGTCTGCCTGGACGTACGACGCCCGTGAACTATGGAACACTCTATGGCTACATGGACACCAGCCAACTCGCCGACCCCACACAAGTTGTCGACAACAAATATCTATCGGCGCATTGGGACTTCGCCGCGCCACGAACCCGGGTGCTGATCGACGCCCTGACCGACAACGACGGCGAACTGCGCGGGACCGCCGCCTTCGGAACCGACGGAACGCGCAGCGTACTGAACACGGATGGAACCACCGGCTACGCGACTTTCGAAGGCAGCGCCATCGACACCGCCGGCGCCACGTTCGATATGCAGATTAAGTGGACTGGAACGACGGCTAATCAAAAGGTCTTCGCCTTCGGAGGACCCGGCGGATCGCTGTTCTTCACGCCCAGCAACTCCAGCGCCAAAGCGGCGTTCACGATTGTGAACGGAACCACCACACAAACCGTCACGGCGACCAGCGCCATCCCGGCAAACGCCTGGGAGCGTATCACCATCGCCTACGGCGGCGCGACTTGCAAGATCTATCTGAACGGAACACAGATCGGCAGCAGCACGACCATGACCAACACGCTCGACGCGATCAAAGCAACCGCCGGTTACCTCGGACGCGGGGCAGACGGAACGGGCTTCTTCAAAGGAGAGTACTACGACCTGGGCATCTACCGAGCCGCCTTCGCCAGCTACGCGGCGATGGTTCCGCCGTACACGCGGCCGTAGATACTGGGTTTTGGCCCCTCCGCCCCAATTCTGGGGAACCTGAGCAAGATTCCCCAGAATTGGGGCGAAGGGGCCGAAGCCGACGAACAAATGTCAAACGAACAGACAGCTAAAGAAGAAAGACGATGCGTTTCTTGCCGTTATCTATTCCCCACGATTGTTCGACTTCGGACAATGGGATGGCCTGGGTCGCAATCTCAAATTTGCCGGGGACGGCGGCTTGCAGGACGCCATCAATGGCGCTGAGAATACGCTGGATTGGTATGCTCTTCAATCCGCTGCCCATCAGAACGATGGCGGATGAACGCAGCGCCGCGCCTGGCAAGGCGATATTTTCGCCACTGATCGAACCGATCTGTACGAAGCGAATGGGGATCGCCTCAGGCCCCGCTTTGGCTCCCGCCATCAAAAGCAATTCTGCAGATTTTCCCCACAAGTAGTCCGCAACAACATCTACACCGGCCGCGAATTGCTCCTGAAAAGCGGCCTCAAGCGCGTCCGCGCCGAGCGTCAATGGAATGACGACATCCGCTCCGAGAGCCGTTAACGATTGCAGCGCCTCGGGATTGCGGCCCGTCGCGATGACTTTTTTCGCGCCCAGATATTTGGCGATTTGAACGGCCAGGCGGCCCGACGCCCCGGTGGCGCCGTTCACGAGCACCGTTTCGCCGGCCTGTAGTTTGGCGCGCTCTTTGTAAGCCGCCCAGGACGACATGCCGGGAATTGCAATGGCGGCGGCCGTCACATCATCCAATTCCTCCGGGAGATGCAGGCATTGCGCGAACGGCGCCGTCGCCACTTCAGCCATGCTGCCGAAGGGTGCGTTCGGCAAAACAAAATAAACCCGCTCCCCACTCTCGAGTCGCCCTACTCCATCCACCCCCACAACGAACGGCAACTCACCCGAAGAACTATAGTGGCTGCCGGACGCGCGCCCTCGCACTAAGTGGCTCAGCGCGGCGGCGGCGACATCGATATGATGCTCCCCACTTGCGGCGATGGGGTTCTTAAAGTCACTACAGATCGGCGTCTTCCCGACTTCCGTAACAATTGCGGCTTTCATTGCGTTATACTCTCCTCTGGTTATTTATGTGCATTATACACATAACTTGCGAAATTATGTGTATAATGCACATATGAATCCAGAATTGCGAGAACTGCACGAAACGCTGATTGATTTGATCGGCATTTTCAATCAGCCGCAGCAGGACGCTGTTTTGATCGAAGAAGCGGGGATTTCCATCGATCGCGCGCTCTTTCCCCTACTGGTGCGTATTGAACGGCGCGGACCGATGGGAATTGGGGAATTGGCCGATCTTGCGGGGCGAGATTATACAACTGTGAGCCGTCAGGTCACGAAACTTGAAGGCTTGGGATTGGTGACGCGGCAGGTCAGCCCACGCGATGGTCGTGTCAGCGAAGCATTCGTCACGGAAAAAGGCAAGGCGATGACGGATGCTCTAGACGCCGCCCGCGAACGATTGGCGTGGCCCATTCTTGCTAGATGGAGTGAAGAGGATCGAAAAGATTTGTTACGACTTCTTCGCCGATTTGTGGATGATGTCTCAGCGCACACCCAGCCCAGAAGCGATTAGAACGTTCATTCCAGCGCGTATTCCATCACCTGTTCTAAGGTCAAGACGCATCCCTCTGTCCAGGCAAGAGTGAAACGCTCCTCGCCTAGCGCAGCGCGGGAGAGGCTGACATCCTGATCGTATTTCTCGACATCATGAGGACGTAGTCTCGCGCTGATTTCGTTTCGTAAGGTCTCGGAGGCGGCCCACAAACGTACGGCGTTGTATGTCTCGGCTTGCGCGAATTTGATGGACGCCATGCCAATCAGCCCTACCCCCAATCCCTCCCGATCGCCCAATTTCTGGCACAGTGTGATCTCTTCTTCAATCAATGCGTGCGCCGTAACGTAGTCCCCCTGAAGACGAGCCAAGGCGCTTAGTTTTTCGAGATTCTTGACAGTCCATACATCGTCTCCAATTTCGCGAGCAACGGCGAGACTTTCTTCATAGTTCACGCGCTCCGCATCGGAATCGCCAACATCATTGCCAAGGGCTCCCAGAGCGTGAAGGCGAATCACGATTCCGGTCTTATCTTCTAACTCACGGGAATCGCCAAGGCTTTCTTCATAATACGTCCGGGCCGAAACATGATCGCCAAGACGATGAACCAGAACGGCTAGATTATAAAGGCACAAGGACGTCTCGCCCTTATTCCCAAGTTCCCGAGCGACCTGCACGATCTGCTCGTAGAATTTCCGCGCTTCCTCGAAATACTTCCGTTCCGAAGTCCAATGGCCCTGATAGAAGTGCGTTACAGCCAACTCATCGAGCGCAATGAGGATTCCCTTCTTGTCGTCCCGCGCTCGACAATCGTCCACACTTTGCTGGCAGTACGACTGCGTCTCTTCGTAATAAACCAGCACCGCCGATATGTCCCCCTGGCGATGCGCGATATGGTGCAGGCTGCTCAAAAGGCGCCCGATGCTCGTCCGGTCGCCCAACTGGCGATAAATTTCCAGGCTTTGTTCATAATTTCCGCGCGCTGCGGAATAGTCGCCTTGACTCGCGGCCAGATAGCCGGCCCCGCGCATCGCTTCGGCCCGCACCGTGTTCTCTTCACGAATGCTCCCCCGCGTCAGCATCTGATGCAGGATCGCTCTTCCTTCGCCAAAGCGCCGGGTTTCGGCCCAGAACCGCCACAGCGCAGCGGCCATTCGCAAGCCGATCTCCGCATCCTGCTTATCCCCTTCGCTGCATCTGTCGAGCGCCGCACGCAGGTTGTCAATGTCAATATCAAGAAGACGCACCATTCGATCTAAAGGCACGGACGAGAGACCGACAAGACCTGCGTCTTCGGCAAGCGTTAAGAACCAATCTCGATGCTTCATTTGAACCAGCCGCTCCTGGCCGCTCTCCGCAAGCCGAGAGTTCGCGTATTGCCGCACCATCTCCAGCAGCCGATAGCGCCCGCTCACCGATGAGCCGTCACCATCGAACGCCACGAGCGACTTATCGACAAGCGAGGTGAGCAGATCCAGCACCTGATCCACAGAAACGTCCTGATCGGAACAGATCGCTTCGGCGGCTTCCAAACTCCAGCCGCCGCTGAAGACGGAAACGCTCGACAGGAGGCGCTGTTCCGGCGGACTGAGAAGTGAATAAGACCAATCGAGTGTCGCTTTGAGTGTCTGCTGACGCGAATGAGCCGTTCTGTTTCCACCCGTGAGCAAGCCAAGACGATCGTCGAGGCGCGCCGCGATCTGCTTGACCGTCATCGCCCGTACGCGGGCGGCGGCCAGTTCCAGCGCCAGGGGAATGCCTTCCAGGCGTGCGCAGACCTGCGCGACCGGCGCGGCATTGCTCCCCATCAGCGTGAAAGTCTTCCGCACCGCCTGCGCGCGCTCCACAAAGAGCTGCACGCTAGGATAGCTTTCGAGCACCCGCGCACGCGCCACATCCCCGGGCGGCAGATGCGACGGATCTGGGATGGGCAAACCTGGCACTGTCCACGCCGCCTCTCCGGTTACCCCCAGCCCCTCACGGCTTGTCGCAAGGATACGCAGCCCCGCGCACGCTCCGAGAAGCTGCGCCGTCATCTGCGCGCTCGCGTCCAGCAGATGCTCGCAGTTATCCAGCACCAGCAGCACACGCTTAGGCTTCAGATGATCGATCACGCTCTCCATAAGCGTCCGCCCAGATTCTTCCCGCAGCCCCAGCGCGCTCGCGACCTGCGGAGCGATCTGACTTCCATCTGAAAGCGCATCCAGTGCGACGAAGAAGACTCCATCAGCGAACTCCTGAGCGGCCTCCTCGGCGACCGCAATCGCCAGTCGCGTTTTGCCGATTCCGCCCGGTCCCGTCAGCGTCGCCAGCCGCGACCGCCGCAGCAGCGCGAGCACGTCTGACCGCTCATCCTCACGCCCAATGAGATCCGTCAGCGGGCTTGGCAGATTTCCAGCCACTCCCGAAGGTTCCTCTTCGGACACAGAGGGAGCAGCCGAAGCGACCGACCGGCGGCGCGCTGTCGCCCGCAAGCGCGTGTAAACCGCTGTGGTCTGTTCGTCGGGTGACGCGCGCGGGTCGTCCTTACGCAGAAGCCGCACAAACGCCTGATAGACATGCAGGGCCGCGTTGCTGTCCCCGCCCCCGGCCAGCGCCTCCATCAGCCCGCGCTGCGCGCCTTCACGCCAGGGATCGAGAGCAACAGCCTTCTGAAAGTAGGAAGACGCCGCGCCGAAGTCGCCGGCGGCCAGCGACGCATCCGCCAGCGTCTGCAAGGCGTGTAGGCAGTCCTGCTCGCGGGCGCCGCGTTCCTGATCGATCCATTCTTCCGTGCAGCCCTCCAGCAGCGGCCCAGCATAAAGCGACACAGCCGCCGCCAGCTCCGGAAGGCTCTTTGTCGAAATGGCCGCATCAAACGCGGCGACATCCACTTCGGCGCCGGCAAGATCCAGAGAAATCGTATAGCGCGCGGGCGATATCAATCGTCCTCCCGCGCTGCCGAGAGCATGGCGCAGTTCGCTGAGAACGACCCGCAGGTTCATTGCGGCCCGGCTTTGGGTGGCGTCCGGCCATAGCGTACCGGACAGCCAGTCACGCTCTGCGGGGCGTCCGGCGCGGAGAACCAGCAGAGCCAGCAGCCAGAGGGATTTTCGAGAACGCAAATGGGGTAACGACTGCCCTTCCACCTGCACCTGCATTGGGCCGAAGAGAGTGAGGGTGAACGGAGTGGGTGTGAGTTCTGAAGCGATGGCGATTTCCTCACAGCGAGATGTCGTTCAAAAGAGATGCATTCATCTCAAAGTGAGACGTCGACAAGATGTTCCGGGCGTCGGAACGTTTTTCCTCCTGTCCCGAGAACGCAGCCGAGAATGCCCGCCTGCGATAATAGGCCATTACTCTCCAGACAGGCCGAAACGCAAGGAGCAACCATGAACGACTTATTGAAGACAGCGATTGAGGCGCACGGTAGTTTGAGCCGCTGGAACGAACTAAAAGAGGTGCGCGTGGAGGCGTCGCTCACCGGCGCCATCTGGTATGTCAAAGGCAAGCCCGACGTCCTCAAAGACGTTGTCATGACCATCGACACGAGAACGGAGCGTCTGGTCACGGACTTCCCCGGCCAGGATAAGCGCACGATCTTCGAGCCGAACCGCATTATGCTGGAGACGGCGGGCGGAACGCCGATTGAGGTCCGCGACGATCCCGAGAAGTCTTTTGAAGGCCAGCAGCGAGAAACGCCCTGGGACGATATCCATGTCGCCTACTTCCAGGGCGAAGCCTTATGGACATATCTCAACACGCCGTTTATCTACACATACGAAGGGTTTGAGAGCGAAGAGATCACGTCGATCGAAGTCGAAGGGGAAACATGGCGGCGTCTCAAAGTCACATTCCCGGACAATGTGAAGAGCCACACACGCGAGCAGATTTCCTGCTTCGGCCCCGATGGCCTGCTGCGCCGGCATGATTACACCGTGGACATCCTCGGCGGCGCGACCGGCCTGAACTACGCCTCAGATTATCGCGATGTCGACGGCATTATCGTCCCGACCAAACGGCGGATTTACGCCTACGAGGGCGACTATGTCAAGGTTCCCGAACCACTGCTGGTCGCCATCGACATGGGCGAAATCACATTTCGTTAGAGCGTCTTCATGAGAGATCGGAGGGACACATTGGCGCACAACATCCTTTTCAGGCCGCTGCGGCTCGGAGCGATCGAACTTCCGCATCGCGTGATCATGGCCCCACTCACTCGCATGCGGTCCGGAGTTGGAGGAACGCCGACGCCGCTGAACGTCGAGTACTACGCTCAACGTGCTTCGGCGGGCCTGATCTTTACGGAAGACACCACGATCAGCCGTCAGGCGCAGGGCTATCCAAGCGTCCCCGGCATCTTTACTCCCACGCAGATCTTGGGATGGAGAGCCGTGACCGACGCAGTCCATGCTCATGGCGGGCGGATTGTGATGCAGATTGCCCATAATGGCCGCAACTCGCACTCATCGTTCATGCTGAGCGGCGAGCTGCCGGTGGCCCCGTCCGCCATTCCTCCTACGGGACAGGCACATAAGCCTAATTTTAAACCCGTGGACTATGAAACACCCCGCGCTTTGGAGACAAGGGAATTACCCGAGATCGTGGCGGCGTTTCGGGAGGCGGCGCTGAACGCGATGGACGCCGGGTTTGACGGCGTCTCCGTGCAGGGCACCAATGGGCAGCTGCTGGAGCAGTTCCTGGAAGACGGAACGAACCGGCGCACCGATGCTTACGGCGGCGGCATCGAAAATCGGGCGCGACTGCTTCTGGACGTGGTGGACGCCGTCAGCGGCGCCATCGGGGCGGAGCGTGTCGGTGTGCGCCTGTCGCCATACGGACAGTTCGGCGGGATTTCCGACAGCGATCCGCAGGGCCTCTTCACTTACGTGATCAGACAGCTGAGCGAGCGGCGGATCGCGTATCTGCATCTGATCGAAGCCCGTGGCTCTGAAATCGGCCTAAGCGACGAGCTTCACGTCGGCGCGGTGAATAACGCCGCGCTGTTTCGCTCCTTCTTCGACGGGCCGCTCATTTCGGCGGCGGCCTACACGCCGGAAAGCGCGGCGACAACAGTCGAAGGCGGCTATGCCGACGCCATCGCCTTCGGGCGTTTGTTCATCGCCAACCCTGATCTGCCCGAGCGCATCCAAAGGAATGCGCCGCTCAACTCACCCAATCGGGCCACGTTTTATGGCGGCGGCGCGGAAGGCTACACCGACTATCCATCGCTTCCGTGACCGCCCAAATCATTCCAATTCACTCTGCCTATAGGAGGAGCCATGTCCACTCAATACGCGTCCATCGAGACGCCGATCGCTATCGAAGTTTGCGCATTTCCAAGAGAAACGGCGGCAAAACCCTCGCCTCTCTTTTCTCCTGCCCAAATCGGGCCATATACTCTCGTACATCGAGTCGTGATGGCCCCGCTGACACGCCTGCGCTCGGAAACGCCTGGCGATGTTCCCGGCAATCTCATGGTGGAGTATTACCGGCAGCGCGCCTCCGCCGGCGGTTTCATCGTCTCGGAAGCGACAACAGTAGCGATTACCGGCCGGGGCTATCTCGGCGCGCCTGGTATCTATTCCGATGCCCAGGTCGCCGGCTGGCGGCGCGTTACAGACGCCGTACACGCGGAAGGCGGCCGTATCTTCCAGCAGCTCTGGCATGTGGGACGCGCCTCGCACGTCGAGATGACCGGCGGGGCTGACCCGGTGGCTCCCTCCGCCGTCCCATTCGACGGCTTGGCCTTTACCAAGGAGGGCTGGGTTCCAGTCTCGCCCAACCGAGAACTCTTGATTGACGAAATCCCAAGGATCGTTGAAGATTACCGCCGTGGCGCGGAGCGAGCCATGATCGCCGGCTTTGATGGCGTCGAGATCCATGGCGGCAACGGTTATCTTGTGGACCAATTCCTCCAAGACGGCAGCAACAAACGGACCGACGCTTACGGCGGCTCGTTCGAAAACCGCACTCGCTTCCTGCGGGAGATACTCGACGCGATTATCCCCGTCTGGGGCGCAGACCGCGTGGCGGTGCGGCTGTCGCCGGCCACGCAATTCAACGGCATGTCGGACAGCGACCCCGCCGCCTTGTTCGGGTATGTCGCGGAGCAGCTAAACCGCTACGCCCTCGCCTACCTCCATATCATCGAACCGCGCATCAACGGCAATGAAGAAGTCGCGCAAGGACTGGCGCCGGTGGCGACCGAACAGCTGCGCAAGATCTTCACGGGAAACCTCATTTCCGCCGGGGGCTTCGATCCCAAGAGCGCCGAGGCGATTCTGGAAAATGGGAACGCCGATCTTGTCGCATTCGGGCGGCTGTTTATCGCCAACCCCGATCTGCCCGAGCGCATTCGTCTAGCCCTGCCACTGAACCCTTACGACCGCGCGACCTTCTACGGCGGCGACGCCCACGGCTACACCGACTACCCCTTCTACAATGGCAACGAAGACGAAACGAGGTGAATATTATGACAACTCAAGAACGGAACAAGGCGCTTGCTCTGGAAGCGTTCGAGACGCTATTCAACAAGCGGGACTACACGCAGGCGGAACGTTACTGGTCGCCGGACTACGTTCAGCATAGCGCCCATATCCCGGCAGGACGTGAGGGTCTTTTTGATCTCGTGAGGGCGACCCCACCATCCGCGAAATACGAGTCGGGCTTGGTCGCGGCGGAAGGCGACTATGTGATGATGCACGGACGGTATTCCGGCATTGGCCTCCCGGCAAACTGGGTCGTCGTGGATATCATCCGATTTGAGGACGGCGTTCTGGTCGAACATTGGGACGTCATTCAAGACGAAGCGACCCAGGAGCAATCGAAAAGCGGGATGCCCATGTTCGGCGATACGTTTCCTGAGAAAGAAGGACAGCAATGAAACTCACCGGCAACACGATCTTCATCACCGGCGGCGGCTCGGGCATCGGGCGCGGACTGGCGGAGGCGCTCCATGCGCTCGGAAATCAGGTAATCATCTCCGGACGGCGTTTGGGCTCCTTGACGCAGACAACTGACGCCAATCCCGGCATGCAATCCGTACAGTTGGACATCACGAATCCAAAGAGCATCGCTGCTGTCGCTCAGCAGCTTATCACCGAGCATCCGGCGCTGAATGTGCTGATCAATAACGCCGGCGTCATGCATTTTGACAACGTCGCCGGCGCCGTTGATGAGGATCTCATCACGTCCACGATCACGACCAACTTGATGGGGCCGATCCGTATGACCGGCGCCCTGGTCGAACACTTGAAGCAGCACGAGACGGCGACGATCATTAACGTCTCCTCGGTGCTGGGGTTCGTCCCAATGGCAACCACGGCGGTTTACTCGTCCACGAAGGCGGCGATGCACTCCTACACGCAGTCGCTGCGGTTCCGGCTCCGGGATAGTTCGGTGACGGTGCGGGAACTCGCGCCGCCCTGGGTGCGGACGGACTTACTGAACAGCAGCGAAGAGCCCCGGGCGATGCCGCTTGCGGAATTCATCTCCGAAACCATGGCGATCCTCGGGACGGATTCGGAAGAAATGATCGTGGAGCGAGCTCAGCTTCTTTGGAGCAAGATCGGCGACACCTCATTTACGACCCAATTCAATGACACGTTGGAGCAGCCACAGTAATCGAATAGTACGCAGCTAACAGCAGCAAAATCGTCTGCAAAACAGACACAAGGAGAAACGACCATGACATTTATTAACACACATTACATCTCTCTCGCCGCGCTCGCCCTCGCGGCGATCGCCGCCCCTCTGGCGGCCGCACACGCCGACGCCCCCGCGAAGCCCGCGATTGTACTCGTCCACGGCGCATTCGCCGACGCCACGAGTTGGAGCCGGGTCATCCCAATACTGGAGAAGGACGGCTACACCGTCTACGCCGTTCAGAACCCGCTGACTTCCCTGGACGACGACATCGCCACAACCAAGCGCGTCATCGAGGCGCAAAAAGGCCCAGTGATCGTCGTCGGCCATTCTTACGGCGGCGCGGTCATCACCGGCGCCGCGGCGGGCCAGACCAATGTGAAGGCCCTGGTCTATCTCGCCGCCTTCGCCCCGGACGCCGGGGAGGCGGTCGGCGTGTTCGCCGACCAGGTTCCGCTTGGGAAGACGTTTGTTCCCGATGCGGCGGGCTTCGTGTACGTCGACCGCGATAAGTTCCACGACGCGTTCTGCGCCGATGTGTCGGCGGCCGATGCCCGCGTGATGGCCGTGGTTCAGAAGCCGCTGAACGCCGCGATCTTCGGCCAATCGGTCCCAGTTCCCGCCTGGAAGTCGATCCCGTCCTGGTACCTCGTCAGTCAAGATGATCACGCAATCAGCCCGGAGCTGGAGCGGTTCTACGCGAAACGCATGGGTGCGCAAACGAGCGAAATCAAGGCCAGCCACGTCGCATTCATCTCCCACCCTCAGGAAATTGTCCGACTGATCGAGAAGGCGGCAAACGCTCCCGCAAAACAAAAGTAAAACGACATGGATCGCCGTGTCTCCAGGGATTGATTAAAATTCCTGGAGACACGGTCTTGTTTGTTCGATGTCCACTCTCTAAATCTTTGAGGCGCTTGCGGCGCCTTGAGCCACGTGGCCGGTCAGCAGCACCCATGTTTCCACTTTTTGACCTTCGTGTGTTGTTGCAAAGCATACGCCGGAGGAAATCTCTTTGCTATCCTCAAGTTTCACATGCAGCGTCACATCGGCTTGTCCATGCGCCGGGATCAGAGGCGACGACACTTTGGCGGTCGTGCATTCACATCCAGTCGTCACAATCGAGAGACCGACAGGAAACGAATGCGGATTATTCAATCGAAAAGCATGTGTCAGCGGACGTTTGGCGGGCACAGTTCCAGCATCATAGAGCAGTCCCCCTACGACCTCGACTTCGGGCTTCTCATGAGCGCGTGTTTTGACGGCGAACCCCACTCCAACAAGCAGCAAAGCGCCAATCATCAATCCAGAGAAAATTCGAATGTTCATCTTTGTGTTCGCACAATGCTGACAATCTCGCCATCGGACCGAGCATAGAATTCATTTTTCGGCATCAGCACATTTCCTCGCTGGGGATCGGCAATCAAGAGATAGTCGCCCCAGTCACCGACAACGACAACCCAATGTCCAGCTGGCCGGCTGAGTGTGGCGATTACAGGTATGCCGCTCGTCTTGACCCGATCCAAAAGTTCGTCGGCGGTTACGACGTTCTCAACAGCCGACTCCCCATGCGCCTTAAATGCCTGTATCAATTGCTCGCTGCTAGTTCCGGTTGATTTAAGAAGCTGCATGATCTCTGGCTCCGTGGCAGGCTTTTTAAGATAATTTGATAAGACGGTCGCGACGGATGCTTCTCCGCAGGAATGGTATGTTGTCTGCCGGACTAGCGTCCCACTCAGCCATGTGACAAGGCGCGGCGGCAAGCTCTTGGCTCCACGGATCTCAGCCATCGTCTCATCCACATTCTTAGCGGGAGGATCCTGCACGGGGCGTGGCGCTGTCGGACGCGGGCCTTTAACTTCCGTGTGGAAGTGCGTCTGATGGTACTTGGGCTCGTCGTTCCAGTCCACGACGGCGTCAAAATGACGCTTGAGCATCGCTTCCAAGGGCGCAAGACGCGCCATCACCTTTGGGTTGTTATGATCCTTGACACTGACCCGCGAACCGTCCGCAAACCGAAAGCCAGAGATATCGATCGCCTGTCCATAAGCATGGGACGAAATGATCTTCTCCTCCTGCCGCGTGCTGCGATCATTATAAACGCCCAGATGATCGATGCCCACCACATGCAGATGCTCATGCGCATCATCCAGAAAGCCCGCCAGGCGATCCTTCAAAGAGAGGGACGCTTGATCGATCGGCAGCGGCTCGTCTGAATTCGCAAAGAAGTAAAACTTCACGCCATGCCAATCCGCCGGAATCTGGCCGGTTGCCCCCCGGTCCCAGGCGTCCTTATCTGGGTAGAGCAGCATGTTGAGCGGATACCACGAAGCCAGGTCGCAGTCTTCCTGGGAATATCGAGCGGGAAAGAAGTACCGAACGCGGCTGAGAGCCGTGTGTTGGCCATCGAGCAGTCTTGGCGTATCGACCTGCTTCTGCATGGGATCTGGAACGATCCCCACCAGGATCGCGCTCTCCGCCAGCGTCAGCTTGTCCGGTGTTTTATGGAAATAGTAACCCGCAGCCGCAGCTATCCCATGTTGTCCCATACCATAGTCTATCGTATTCAGATACAACTCAAGAATGCGTGACTTGGGCAACATTCGCTCCAGCTCCCAGGTATACGCCGCCTCTTTGATCTTACGCCACACCGTCCTGTCGTTCGTAAGGAAGAGGTTCTTTGCAAGCTGCTGTGTGATCGTACTGCCGCCTTCTTTGATTTGGCCTTCACGCAGATTAACACGCAGGGCATGGTGCATTGCGATCCAGTCGAAACCGTGATGCTGGTAGAAGGCGTGGTCTTCCATGGCAATGGTGGCGTCCTGCATTGCAGGCGATACAGTCGATAGTGACACGCACCCGTCGGCAACGCTATTGATACTCGATAGATAGGATGTCACAGCACGGCGGGCCATCATATCAACACATATTATTACGCCGATAAACACAACAACCGCAACCCAAACTACATTCCTACGTCGGTGAGTGATTCCTTCTTTACGAGGGATATTTCTCGTGAATGCTGGCCTGACCGCCGCCAGCACTCCCGCAACTGCTACACAGGCTCCCACATTAATTGTCAATACTGACACAGTCGGACCATTCAGAAACGATATTATAATTCCTACCAACGTCGAAACAGATGCTCTCGCCAGCAATCTCCGGGCATCTCCATCCGGCGTTTGTCGATCCTGTAATGCTCCTAATACTCCAATGGCGAACGACACCATCATGAGCAGCACAATCAAAATAACGCAAGGAATGCCTATATCGCAGGCGACACGCAACGCGACAGGCATCCCTACTGTGCTCGATGCGCCAATCCCATTGCCCAACCATGGATCGAAGCCATCGCTTGGGCGAACAAATAAAGCCCCGCTCAAATACACAAAACAGCCGCCGACGGTTACCGATGCGAGAACGGATATTGTAGTCACTGTCGCGGTCGCCCGCTCGCACCTCCCGGCCATCCAAGATAGAGTGTAAGCGATTGAGGCTATCAGAATGCTGATGACGCCACCGTTGCAGGCGACAACAACTAGAGAGACAGCCAATATTACCAAAATGGGCTTTATAATGTGCCGCACAGAAAATAGTGCTACACCAAAATAAAGGAGTATACCAGGTACCGTCAGAGCCATCGATTGAGCATAGGGATAAGGATTGGCAGACGATGTAAGCCAATCTTTGGCGGCCCAGAAAACGGCCAAAAGGAAGATGAGATCGCCGATGCTCCAAAGGCCCCTTTGTATTCTCATAGATTGTCAACGCGGAAGTACAAGTGTTTAGTAAATATGTCGAAATCAATTACAGTAAAACATTATAATTTTGCTGCGTAACGAGTATTATTTGATGTTGAATTTTATGGTCGATCGCTGTCCCCAAGTCGCACCTAATCCATTTATATAAAAAATGACGTCTTTAGTGTGCACGCCTGAGTATTGTTCCGATGTATCGATCAGTACGGGTATATGAACACTATCAATTGGGTTCAATCTTATCGGCTTAGATGAAACAGTTGTACAAGCACAGGAAGCATAAGGAAAACCGCTTAAGTGTTTTCCAGACAAGTTTATCAACACGATGTTGGTATGTATAGGCGTACCGCGTCGAATTGAGCCCATATCAATTACTGGATCAACCATGAAAACTCTATCTCTCGCACTCATAACGCCAAATGAGAAAAAGAATATCAGCAAAGGCACTGTAATTACAATGAAAGTAGTCAGAATGCTTTTGGAGATATACTGCGGGTTAACCTGGCCTTGCTTGAGGAAAGAAGTTTCATTTTTTGATATTTTCATTTTCTTAATTTATTTCGGGCGATACAATAAGCGGCTTCTGAGGGGAACACTGTTTCATAGTAACGCCAAGCAATACTCCGATAAGTGCAGTGGATGGTAGTGTTTCCACTGTTCCAAACGGAACATTAGTCAATGAAACTATCGCTAACGCAAGCCATGCGGAGCTCAATCCTGTCTGCGTCAAGCTTTCATCTTTTTTAATTGTATTTATAATGGCAATAACAATCCCTACAAGCAGGATACCACCCAAAACACCCATTTCATCAAGCCATAAAAGGGGCGTACTCATTGGTGTGATCATAATCTGTTGATGTATCACGCCCTTACTGGAGAGACTTTGATTGATAACAGGAATTTGCAGGCTTCCCACCCCAACGCCTGAGACAAAATTGTTTTCAAAAACCTTCGCTCCTATCCGCCAAAGGTCTAAATGGCTGCCTAGTGAACGATCGGAGGATAACTTGCTCATTGTGTTGTGACTTCGCAATTGAAAAGTCATGCCACAAAATAAAAGAGCGATTGCGCCTATTGCTGCTAGTTGTGTACGCCTGGCATTATGTTGCTTATAGTAATACCAAACCGTAGAAATTGCGAGAGCTATAGCAGCTGCTCGGTACCAAGTTAAAAGGAAGGCGGCAAAAACTACGGCCAAAGCTACAGTCCATGAAAAACGTTGTAAGAACGTACGGGACGAGGTAGTTGCCGCCATGCAGAGCATGAGAGCAATTAGCGTTAAGAAATAGAGACTGTTTGCCGAGTGAAATGTCCCAGAAGCCCGTTGAACATCGCCAGAAACAATATGAGATACGCCAGTATGCTGGTAATAAAGAGTATATACACTTTGAAAGAAGGCTTCTGCGCAAATTACAGTAATAGCAATTTTCCTGGTGCTAAATAATGGGATGAGCAACCCAGTACTTAACGCCAACAATACGAGTATACAGTTTGAGCTCTCTTCACGTTGGCTGAACCAAAATATTGCAGTTCCAGCAACGATAATGATATATACCCCCACAAATGCCCATAGCCAATTAAATCTGTTACGCAGGGGAAATAAATATAACACCCAAACGATAACTGAGATGATGCTAACTGTTACAACGGTCATGATATTCAATAACCGTAGCGACATGAAAGGCGCCAAATTTAGCGGCGAGTAATATGCCCATATAGTGTTCGGGAGAAGGTAGAACGACAGAATGAAAAAACCAAATATTGAGCTTATATACGGCATGATTTTAGAGATAATGGGTTTCATTGTTATTCTTAATTCTGTTTTCCTCTACGCCACACAAACCAGGCAACGCCTAAAAACATTAGCCCAATTAACGCCAAAACGCCGCTATTGGCTCGTGATTTTGGATTGCCATTCGAAACCTGGATTGCTCCGAGTTGCTGCATATTTCGTTCAACATCAATCTGTTTGTCAATATTGCTTTTATGAGAATCGTAGTTAACTGCAACACTAGGAGTGCCAACGTCGTCTTGTACGGTTAACTTGTCAGGAATAGCGGATTCTAAGATGAAAGCCGAATCTGGCTCAGGTTGGTCGGTTTTAGTTTGTAGTCGATAGTTCATTATCGATGAAATTGTATTTTTTGTTCCTGATACATACCGTGTAAACGTAATATTTGTCGGAATATACTCTCCTTGAAACGGAGTATGTCCAGAGAACTTCCAACTCTGAAGTGAATTGCCATTGTCGGCAATCAATGAACTGAGAATTTTAAATTTTCCTTTTTCTTGTGTTGCGTCAACTGTTGCAGGAAGAAATAACCCAGGATTACGCTGGTCCTCCCCACGTGGACCAACCAATAGCAACTTTCCCATTAATTCCCCATTTGGCTGTGACGGATTTACTGAGGATAAATTTCTGAGTATTGAGTACTGCGGTAAATTAACTCCAGGAAAGAAAAATGCAGGAAACTGATAGGAGGATAATCCAGGCGTTATTGTCGCTCGATCCAAGTCTTGAGCGTAGTAAAAACTTCGTTCGCCATCATATATGAGTACTTCATTTGAATCATGGGAATGGTACGAAAATAAAGTACGGTGACCGTTATATGAAATTGTTAAAGACGCCACGTGATGAACAGTCGGAGACGATTTTGAGCCAGCCTGTGTTAATATGGCATCCCTATCCTTCTGGGACATACTTCCATTTGCGACCATAGAATCAATTTGTCTTTTTACAGCCCGGTATTGACTATCTCTTCCCTCTGATGTTGATTTACCACTTAGAGTATAGGTGAGTGTAAAAGGGGTTGTTAGTGCTGGAGCTATGTATTCAGGTGTTTCAGCTAGCGATTTTCCGGGAACGAACATCTGCGATATTGCGGATATTATTAGTAAACAAGTAGTTCGATTCAGTTTTTTTTCGTATTTCATAATATAATATTCAGGATGTGTTATATTTATTGCTAATATTAAAATCACACCGCATGCATTTAAACATAATGCAAGTCGCGCACACGAACTTTTGCTAATTAGGACCGAGCCGTTATATATGATAATGGAATCGCCACAACGCACTGTCATACATTAAAAAATGTTATATGCGCAGTGGCGACCTTCAACACCTATATAGTTGATAGACAAACGCCATTATTCACATCTGCCGTTAACGCACCAATTCTATTAAAATCCGCACGGGGTCGTCAGGTTACCAGTCTTAACATTCACCTTGTACGTAATTATTGTATGGGTCCCATCGGCATTTTCATACGCCGGAGTACAACTATTAGTGCCGTTCGTATAGCAATCGGTCGATATCCATACATAGGCATCTTTTTGGATGATCTTTGTGCCATTACAGAATGTAGTCGCAGGCCCGCCGGAGCAATAGCCACCGAGTGGCGGGACGAATGTGTCTTGAGTACAATTATTGTCTACACACTGACCGCCGGGCCAGATTATGTCTGAATGGTTTTGTGTGCATGTCCCGCCGGGAGTACCCGCCCATACAGCAAGGGTGCTGCCTAGAACCAAAGCGGCGGTAACGCCGGCGATCTGAGATTTTCCGTTTCGCAATTGTTGCTCCTTATTCCGTAACAGTGATCGATTTCTCC